>PFGT01000089.1:2053-36766 GCA_002782005.1 Hydrogenophilales bacterium CG12_big_fil_rev_8_21_14_0_65_61_21
GGTGGAAGTACGCTACACCAAGCAACCACTGGTTGTTGCACTTCTAACTTGAATCTGCGAATAAAAATGTGCTGAACTTTGGGGATATTGGCACAGGAGGCAGGTGCTGAGACCTTTGACGGCGACCGTGGCCGTAACGACAGCGGCTAGCGCGAGGACAATGTCCTTGATGGTGGAAATCAGTCCGGGCGTCGTGAGGCACATAGGCAGCTAACGTGGAGCTAAGGGGCTGCGCACTTTTTCGCAGTCCCGCTTGAGCGTAGGGTTACCGAACCCCATGCTCAAAACCTGAGCCTCGAACCCGCGTCAATAGCATTTCAGACTTGAGCCAAAATTATTGTCCAGAAAGTGGGGTCCACTATAACCGGGTTTGCGCAGGTGAATGAAAGGGACATTTCTACTTTGCAGGAAAGGGGACATTTCTATTTAGCGTTGACACTGGCAAAATATCATTTGCAATTCGGCGCGATCCGGTGCACAGTGCGGCACGCGATTTTCAAGTAGTGTTGTAGTTGTCTGGTTCGGTACCCCGCCGCTCGGCGGTATTCCACCTTCACTTCCCGCCGTCTTGACCTTCGATGCAACCAGGGGTTCGCCCCTATTTTTAGTCAATTTTTAGGATATTCAAGACATGGCAACAGGTACAGTAAAGTGGTTTAACGATTCCAAGGGCTTCGGCTTTATTACCCCCGAAGCTGGCGGCGACGATTTATTTGCCCATTTTTCCGCAATTCAAGGGCAGGGTTTCAAGACCCTTCAAGAGGGCCAACGGGTCAGTTTCGACGTGACCACCGGCCCCAAGGGTCAGCAAGCGTCCAACATACGCGCGGCTGAGTAAGCTGCTGTCTGGTGCAAGGGGCACGGGCCGCGAGGGTCGTGCCCAATAGTAGCGCCAGATGGGCGGTCCAGACTTGCGTTGCGACTGGATAGGCCCGGCGGAAGCCGGGCTTTTTATTTTTGACTTTCCTCTGGAGGCAAAGTTATGGCCAAGGAAGAACTCCTTGAAATGCAAGGCGTGGTGATCGAGGTCCTACCCGATTCGCGTTATCGCGTCACGCTCGAAAATGGCCACAGCCTGGTGGCGTACAGTGCGGGCAAGATGCGCAAGCACCATATCCGTATCCTGGCCGGCGATAAGGTGTCGCTGGAGATGTCACCATACGATTTGAGCAAGGGGCGCATTACGTTCCGTCATATCGAAACCCGCGGGCCGATCGCGCCGCCGCCGCAACGTCGCCGGTACTGATTGGCTGTAACCGGATACTGTTTTGCGCTGCCTGAGCGGCGGTCTGTTTATATCTCTATGTGGCCTTTCGTTGCCGCGTCTTCTTCCGCGCTACAACCTGCGCGCTTTCGTTTATTTTGACCTGGGAGTGATCCTGGGTGATTCCAGATGCGCCGCTGGCGTAGACCTCCTCCATGATCTCAATGAAGCGCCGTGCCTGGGGCGACAGGAAGCGGCCCTTGCGTAGCACCAGACCATAGCCCCGCTGCGGGAAGTATTGGGTCAGCGGGATGCGCATGAGTTTTTCCGACCCGGTCAGACAGATGTCGGTGACGATCGACACACCCATGCCCAGTTCCACATATTTCTTGATGACCTCCCAGCCGCCAGCCTCCAACGTGACGGTGAAGGTCAGGTTGTGCCGCTGGAAGACATATTTGACGATGCGCCAGGTGGATAGATGACTGGGCGGCAGGATCAGGCCGTAGTGGCTGACGTCCTCCAGCGTGACTTCTTTGCCGGAGCGGACCTTGTCGGCCAGTGGGTGGTCGATGGGGGTAATCAGCATCGGGTCGAAGGTGACCACCGGGCGGTACTCTATGTCCTCCGGCACGTCCAGCATCGAGCCCACCGCAAAATCGATCTCATCCGCCTTGAGCATCTTCAGGCCATCCCGGCCAGTGACGTTATGCATCTTGAGTTGCACCTTGGGATAGGCCTCGACGAAGCGGCGCACTGGCTCTGGCAGGATGTACAGGATGGTGGATTCGCCGGCGCCGATATTCAGCTCGCCCGATTCAAGCTTGCCGAAGTGAGCGGTGAAGTTTTCCTGTAGTTTGTCGATACCGTCCACCAGCGGCTCGGCCAGGTGGTAGAGCACATCGCCCTCAGGGGTCAGCTTGAGGTGCGGACCACGGCGCTCGAACAGGACGATCGCCAGTTCCCGTTCCAGTGCCTGGATTTGCAGTGACACTGAGGGCTGAGACAGAAATAATTTTTCCGCCGCCTTGGAGATGCTGCCGCAGCGCACCACCTGATGGAACGCGCGCAACTGCTTGAGCCGGTTGTTCTTGTAATACAGGCGGGAATCTTCAGCCATGGCCTTTATTCTTTATATTGAAGATAACAATACTAGAGATTGAAATAATTACCGCGCCGAATTATTAAAAAATCCATAGACTTTGCCAAGTGATAATTAGGTGCTACAGGTCTTTAATCTGCGAGCATGTTGCTCGGATGGCAAAGGAGCCGAGTTGGACACGATTACCGGAGTGATGCTGGCGGGCGGTTTCATGGCGGCGCTGGGTGGCGGCCTGGCCTGGATGCTGGCGGCGGCCAACAAGCGTCTGTACGTCTATGAAGACCCGCGCATCGATCAGGTGGCCGAGCTGCTGCCCCAGTCCAACTGCGGCGCTTGCGGCACCGCCGGGTGCCGCAATTTCGCCGAGAATCTGGTCGAGGGTAAGCTGCAACCCTCCGGTTGCACCGTCAATACCCCCGACATGAATGCCTACATCGCCGGTTTTCTGGGCGTCGAGTTGGGCGCTGCGGACAAGCGCGTCGCGCGTCTGGCCTGCGCAGGCGGCCGCCATGTCGCCCGCCTGCGCGCCCATTACGATGGCCTGGAAACCTGTCGCGCCGCCGCGACCGTGGCTGGTGGCGGCAAGGCCTGCGCCTGGGGTTGCCTGGGGTTGGGCGATTGCGAAACAGTGTGCGATTTCGCTGCCATCACCATGGATCAGTTTGGTTTGCCAGTGGTGGATGCGGCCAAGTGTACGGCCTGCGGCGATTGCGTCGAGGTCTGTCCCAAGGACCTGTTCTCGCTTCAGTCCGTTACCCACAAGCTGTGGGTGGCCTGCAAAAACCGGGCCGACGGCGATACCGCCGAGTTGCAGTGCGAGGTCGCCTGCACCGCCTGCGGTCGCTGCGTGGCCGATTCGGCCGAGGGTGTCGTCAAGCTGGATCGCGAACTGGCGGTCATCGACTACGCCCTCAATGGCCTGGCCACGCGCCAGGCCATCGAACGCTGCCCGACCGGGGCTATTGTCTGGTTTGAAGACGACCATGCCGAAAAGGGCCGGGCCGCCAAGAAGATCGTCCGCATCGCACCGCTGCCGGTGGCGAGCGAAGTTTGAATCAACGGTTAACGTCCTGAGGGGGAATGACCATGTTCAAGAAGCTTTTTAACCTGAAGAATAACTTGATCGAGGCTGGTGTTGCCGCCAGCGTGACCGGCCAGGCGGTGAAATATCCGGGCGTGCGCGATTGCCTGGACGGCAATACCGCTGTGATCCTGGTCGAGCGCGAGGCCAGCGACGCCGCCGGCGCCTACCCCATCACGCCGTCCACCCAGATGGGCGAATACTGGGCTGAGGCAGTCGCCGCTGGACACATTAATACGGCTGGCCGGCCGCTGATCTTCGTCGAGCCCGAATCGGAACATGCGGCCGCCGGGGTGACCGCCGGCATGGCCATGACCGGCCTGCGGGCGGTGAATTTCAGCTCGTCCCAAGGCGTGGCCTTCATGCACGAATCGCTCTACAGCGCGGTGGGCAAACGCCTGCCCTATGTGCTCAACATGGGTTGCCGGGCGATCACCAAGTCCACCCTCAACGTGCACTGTGCCCATGACGATTTTCACTGCGTCGATGACACCGGCTTCATCCAGGCCTTCGCCCGGAATGCCCAGGCGGCGGCCGATCTGAACATGATCGTTCGCAAGACCGCCGAGCTGTCCCTGACCCCCGCCATCGTCGCTATGGATGGTTTCCTCACCACTCATCTGATCGAGCCGGTGCTGATCCCGGAAAGGCAACTGGTGGCCGAATACCTGGGCAAGTCGGACGACATCATCGACACTCCGACCCCTTCTCAGCGCCTGATCTACGGTCCGAAGCGGCGCCGCGTGCCGGCCATCTGGGATGTCGATACGCCCATGGCCTCCGGATCGGTGACCAATCAGGATGCCTACATGCAGTCCGTGGCGGCCCAGCGCCCTTATTTCTTCCAATACATCCCGGACATCATTGACGGCTGCATGGCGGAATTCGCTCAGTTGACCGGCCGTCGTTACGACCGGGTGCGGGCCTACCGCTGCGAGGACGCGGATTATGTCATCGTCGGCATGGGTTCCATGACCGTGCAGGCCGAGGCCGTGGCCGACTGGCTGCGCGAGAATCGCAAGATCAAGGTGGGCGTGGTCGACATCACCCTGTTCCGGCCCTTCCCGGGCGATGCGCTCGGCCATGTGCTGAAGGGCAAGAAGGGCGTGGCGGTGCTGGAACGCACCGACCAGCCGTTGGCCGAAGACCTGCCGCTGATGCGCGAGGTTCGGGCCACGGTAACCAAGTGTCTGGAGAACGGCGCCGATCGCGCGGCCTACCCCGGCTACGCGATCTACGACAGCGCCAAGGAGATGCCCAAGTTGTATTCCGGTTGCTACGGTCTCGGTTCCCGCGACCTGCAACCCGAGGCCCTGGTGGCCGCTGTCGAAAACATGTTGCCGACCGGCAGCAAGCGCAAGTTCTACTATCTGTCGGTCGATTTCGTCCGCGACCAGGCGGCGAACCCGAAGCAGGAAATCCAGATGCAGGCGCTGCGCGAGGCCTATCCGCAGATCAAGGAAATGGCCCTGCGCGGCTCGGAAAACCCCAACCTGATGCCCAAGGACGCCATCGCCGTGCGCATCCACTCGATCGGCGGCTGGGGGGCGGTAACTACCGGCAAGAACCTGGCCATGACCCTGTTCGAACTGCTGGGCTGGGACATCAAGGCCAACCCCAAGTACGGCTCGGAGAAGAAAGGCCAGCCGACGACCTACTATCTCTCGGCCGCGCCGGAACCGATCCGCGTCAACTGCGAATACAGCCAGGTGGACGTCGTCTTGTCGCCCGACCCGCAGGTGTTCCTGCACACCAACGCCCTGGCCGGTTTGGCCAAGGGCGGGGTGTTCGTGATCCAGAGCAATCTGGATTCGGCCGCAGCGGTCTGGGCTACCTTCCCGATGGCCATCCAGAAGACCATCGTCGAGCAGGGTATCCGGGTGTACTACCTGGACGCCTTCCAGATCGCCCGCGACGAGGCCTCCAACGCTGACCTGCAACTGAGGATGCAGGGCAACGCCTTCCAGGGCGCCTTCTTCCGCGCCTCCGACGTCAAGGAGCGCGCTGGCTTGAGCGAAGAAAACCTGTTCAAGGCGATCGAGAATCAGCTCGAAGCGAAATTTGGCAAGAAGGGCAAGCGGGTGGTCGAAGACAACCTGCGCGTGGTCCGGCGCGGTTATGAGGAGCTCAAGCAGATACCGACCGAGGCCATGCAGATCGGCGTCCGGCAGCCGGCGGCGAAGAGCGAGATCGTCCTGCCGGTGATGCTCAAGCAACAGCCCGAGGGTAACGGCGGCGTCAGCGACATCCATCGTTTCTGGGAGCAGACCGGTAACTTCTACATCAGCGGCAAGGGTTCCGACAACCTGGTCGATCCGTTCATCGGCATGGCCATCATCCCGGCCGTCAGCGGCGTGTTCCGGGACATGACCCAGACCCGCTTCGAGCATCCGGAGTGGATCGCAGAGAACTGCACCGCCTGCGGCAACTGCTACACCGAGTGCCCGGACTCCGCCATTCCCGGCCTGGTCTCCGATGCCGCAGACGTGCTCAATACCGCGATCACCAACATCGAGATGGCCGGCCGGCCGACCCGTTTTCTGCGCAAGGCCGCGCGCACCATCGAGAAGAAGCTCAAAGGCCGACTGGATAAGGACGGTCTGGACGTGCGCGCGCTGTTTGCCGCTGCCATCGCCGAGACCTTCGCTGAAGACCCGACCCAGGGCGAAGAGCGGGAAAAGCTGGTGGCCGAGATCGAACTTTTGACCGGCGCCATCGGTGGTTTCAAGTTCGCCATCACCAAGCCGTACTGGACTACCCGCGAGAAGAAGGCCAAGGGCTCTGGCGGTCTGTTCTCGATCACCATCAATCCCTACACCTGCAAGGGCTGCGCCCTGTGCGTCGAGGTTTGTGAGGATGACGCATTGAAGATGGTGACCCAGACACCGGAATCGATCGAGGCGTTGCGCCGCGACTGGCGGTTCTGGCTTGACCTGCCGACCACGCCGCAAAAATTCAGCCGCATCGACAGCCTGGACGAGAAGATCGGGCCGCTGGAAACGCTGTTGCTCGACAAGCACAACTACAGCTCCATGGCTTGTGGCGATGGCGCCTGTCTGGGTTGTGGCGAGAAGACCGCGATACACCTGTTCACCAGCACGGTAACCGCGCTGATGCAGCCGCGGGTCAAGGCCTTTGTCGATAAGATCGACGGCCTGATCGTCAGCCTGGAAAAGCACATCCGCATGAAGCTGACCGAGAGCGTCGACTTTACTGATACCCGCGCGGTGATGGAAGCGGTGGAGTCGCATCGTGGCGAAGACCTGACCCTGGCCAACCTGTCCGAGAGCCTGATGGAACAGAAGATCGGCCAGCCGATTGATCCGCAATGGCTGAAGTGGGCCAGCCAGTTGCTGGAGAAACTAAAGGATCTGCGCTGGCGCTATGTCGAGGGCCCGACCAAACGCGGCCGCGCCGAGATGGGTATCGTCAACTCCACCGGCTGCACCTCGGTCTGGGCGGCCACCTACCCGTTCAATCCCTATCCGTTCCCCTGGACCACGCACCTGTTCCAGGATTCGCCTTCCGTGTCACTGGGCGTGTTCGAAGGCCACATGGCGAAGATGGCCGAGGGCTTCAGGGCCGTGCGCATGGCCGAGATCGAACTGGCTGGCGGTTACAACCCGGTCGAGCACGACAGCCAGTTTACTTACTTTAACTGGGAGTCGTTCAGCGACGAAGAATGGCATCTGTGCCCGCCGGTAGTCGCCATCGGCGGCGACGGCGCGATGTACGACATCGGCTTCCAGAACCTGTCCCGAGCGCTGATGACCGGCAAGCCGATCAAGGTGCTGGTGGTCGATACTCAGGTCTATTCCAACACCGGCGGCCAGGCCTGCACCTCCGGCTTCATCGGCCAGGTAGCGGACATGTCGCCCTATGGCAAGGCGAAGAAGGGCAAGCAGGAAATCCGCAAGGAGATGTCGTTGATCGGCATGGCGCACCGAACCGCCTTCGTACTGCAAGGCGCGATTTCCAACCCGACCCACCTGATCGAGGGCTATGTCGACGGCATCAACAGCCGGCGTCCGGCGCTGTTCAACATCTATGCGGTCTGTCCGGTCGAGCACGGCGTCGGCGATGATCGGGCAACGGAACAGTCCAAGCTGGCGGTCGAGTCGCGCGCCTATCCGCTGTTCCGCTACGACCCCGATCAGGGCGTGGCTTTTTCCGAATGCGTCAGCCTGGAAGGCAACCCGGCCATGGACGACGAATGGCCCGAATACACCCTGACCTACCAGGACGCCGAGGGTAATGAACAGCGGATGACTTTGCCCTTCACCTTCGCCGACTTCGCCCTGACCGAAGGCCGCTTCGGCAAGCAGTTCAAAAAGGCGCCGGCCGAGACCTGGAACGACGACATGGTCCTGTTGGCCGACTTCCTGAAACTGGCCGAGGACGACCGCGACGGCAAATTCCCCTTCATCTGGGCGGTGGATCGTAAGATGCGACTGACGCGGGTGCTGGTATCGCAGGAACTGGTCAAGTCCTGCCAGGAACGGCAGCATTTCTGGAGCCAGTTGAAGGATGTGGCCGGGCTGAATCGCCCGACCGTGGACGAGCAGGCGATTGCCGATAAGGCGCGGGCCGAACTAGTGCAAAAACTCAGCGCCAGCCTGGCCAGCCTCGGTGGCGGCATGGCAGTCGATAGCGCTAGCGCGACTTCGACGGCCGCCGCGTCGGGCCCGGCCCGACCTATGCCCGCTGCCTCGGCCGACGGTTACGAAGCGGCCTGGATTGATACGCCAGAATGCACCGCCTGCGACGAATGCACCAAGCTGGCGCCCAAGGCGTTTGCCTACAACGACCAGAAGCTAGCCATGGTGATCGATGCCCAGGGCACCACCTATGCCAACCTGGTCAAGGCGGCGGAGAAGTGCACGGCGAGCTGCATCCACCCGGGTACACCCTGGAACATGGCCGAAGCGGGGGTTGAAAAACTGATCGCCCGGGCGGCAAAGTTCAACTGATGGCCATGAAGTACGCGGCCATACGCTGAACGCGATGAACATCTTTTCCTTCATCAAGCGCAAGACTTTCGCCCGTGGGGTTCACCCCGCAGGCAACAAGAGCACTGCTGGCATGCCGATTCGTCGGCTGCCGTTTGCGCCGCGCATGACCCTCCCCCTCGCGCAGCACATCGGCAAGCCGGCGGTGCCCACCGTTTCGGCGGGCCAGGAGGTCGTTCGCGGACAGCTCATCGCCCGGGCCGACGGTTTCATGTCGGTCCCCCTTCATGCCTCGGTCGATGGGGTGGTGGAGGCCATCGAACTAAGGCCCTCGGCGCGCGGACCGTGGGCCGAGAGCATTGTCATCCGCACCTATGAGGCATCGACCCAGGCGGTGCGCTGGGGCCAGCCGCGCGACATGGACACGCTGGCGCCCGAGGAGATCATTCGCGCGGTGCAGGCGACCGGCATGGTCGGCCTGGGTGGCGCGGCCTTCCCCAGCCACGTCAAGCTGACCGTGCCCAAGGATCGTCCGATCCACACCCTGGTGGTGAACGGTTGTGAATGCGAACCGTATCTGACTTGCGACCACCGCATGATGATGGAGATGACCGACGCCATGCTGACCGGCATCCGCTACGCCATGCGGGCCGTGGGTACGCCGCGTGCCGTGATCGGTGTCGAGGACAACAAGCCGGACGCGGTCGAGGCCATCCGCGCCAAATTGCCGGCCGACGGCAGCATCGCCGTGGTGGCGGTCGAGACCAAGTATCCGCAAGGCGCAGAGAAGATGCTGATTAAATCGGCGCTGGGTCTCGATGTCCCGGCCGGCGGCTTGCCGTCGCAGATCGGCGTGGTGGTCAACAACGTCGGCACCCTGGCCATGCTGGGCCGGCTGCTACCGGCCGGGCAGGGCTTGACCGAGCGGGTGGTCACCGTCACCGGCCCCGGCATCGACCGGCCCGGCGACTACTGGGTGCCGATCGGCACACCGATGCGCCATGTTCTGGAGTGGGCCGGCGCCAAGGCAGTGACCGAGCGCGAGATCATCCTGGGCGGTCCGATGATGGGCCAGGCCGTCGCCTCGCTCGACGTGCCGGTGACCAAAGGGGTGTCTGGCATCCTGGTATTCGACCGGCGCGACATCGAAGCGGAAGACCAGCGCAGGGCCTATCCCTGCATCAAGTGCGGCGAGTGCGTCAACGCCTGCCCGATGGGCCTCAACCCGTCCATGCTGGGTATGTTGGCCGCCAGCCGCGAGTACGATTCGATGGCCGCCAGCTACCACTTGGGCGACTGCTTCGAGTGCGGTTGCTGCACCTACGTCTGCCCTTCGCACATCCCCTTGGTGCAACAGTTTCGAGTGGCCAAGGGCATCCTGAGAGAAAAGGCGGCATGAACCTCCATTCCCCCCGCATCGAACTGCGTACCTCGCCCCATGTGGTAAAGGGCTTGAGCGTCGAGCGCATCATGTTCAACGTGGTGCTGGCGTTGCTGCCCATCGCGGCGTTCTCGATCTGGCAATATGGCCTGTCGGCGTTGGCCTTGTTGTTGACCGTGATCGCCACCTGCCTGCTCAGCGAGCGGCTGTTCAACTACTGGTCGGGCGAGCCCAATACCCTGTCCGACTGGAGCGCCGCCATCACCGGTCTATTGCTGGCGCTCACCCTGCCACCCTCGTTTCCGCTCTGGATGGCGGCTGTGGCCGGCTGCGTCGCCATCGCCCTGGGCAAGGCGATGTTCGGCGGCATCGGTCATAACGTATTCAACCCGGCCCTGGTTGGCCGCGCCTTTGTCCAGGCGGCCTTTCCGGTCTCCATCTCGACCTGGGCGCCGGCCTACGCAAGTCATCGCTTCACCGAGTTCATCCCGACCACCTTGACCCTGCCCTTGATGACGCCGGCCGATATAGGTCCCTGGGCCAAGCAGGCGCTGGATGGCTTCACCGGGGCGACGCCCTTGGCGCGCTGGAAGTTCGAACATGTAGCGACCGCGCCCTATGATCTATTGACCGGAGCGGCGACCGCCTCGGCCGGCGAGACCTCGGCCATCTTGATCCTGCTGTGCGGCGCCTATCTGGCCGCGTGCCGGTTCATGGACTGGCGCATCCCGGTGGCGGTCTTGGGCTCGGCGGCGCTGATCGCCTGGCTGTTCCAGTTATGGAACCCGGTCCGCTTTCCCGATCCCAGTTTCGTCCTGCTGTCGGGCGGCCTGATGCTGGGCGCGGTATTCATGGCCACCGACATGGCGACCTCGCCGGTGACGCCGAAAGGCGTCTGGATCTACGGCGCGGTCATCGGCGTGGTGACGGTCATGATCCGCTATTTTGGCGGTCTGACCGAGGGCGTGATGTACGCCATCCTGATTGGCAACGCCCTGGCGCCGCTGATTGACCAGTATTGTCAGCCGAAGGTATTCGGTTCGGCCGGGAGAAAGACATGAACGCGACAGCCGCGCCCGCGCTGACCTCCAGCAAGGCGATGATCCTGACCCTGGGTCTGGTTGCTACCCTGTGCGGTATCCTGATCGTGTCGGCCTACCAGGGCACGCTGGCGGCAGTCACCGCCAACAAACGCATCGCCCTTGAGCGCGCGGTGTTCAAGGTGATTCCCGGCGCGACCGGCATGAAGGAATTCGTCGCCACGACCAGTGGCATCGTCCCCGCCAGCGGCGCCTTGCCGGCGGGCGGAGTAAAGGTCTATGCCGCCTACGACCAGTCGGGTACGCTCAGAGGTATCGCCGCCGAGGCGGCGGCCACCGGTTATGCCGACCTGGTGCGGGTGCTCTATGCCTATGATCCGGCCCGGCAGGTCATCACCGGCATCGGCGTGATTTCGATGCGCGAGACGCCGGGCATAGGCGACAAGATACAGACCGACGCCGCGTTCCTGAAAAACTTTCAGGCCTTGGATGTTAGCTTGGCCCCGGACATGAAGGCGCTGGCCAACGCGGTGAAAACAGTCAAGCACGGCGCCAAGCAGCACCCATGGGAGATCGACGCGATATCTGGCGCCACGGTGACTTCCAAGGCCGTGGGCAAGGGCATCAACGACAGCGCCCGGCGGCTGTTGCCGTTGCTGCTGCCGAACCTCGAAAAATTGAAAGGCGCGTGATGGCCATCCCTGGACAAAAGCAACTGACCCACCTGGAAGAATTCATGGAGGGTATCTGGAAACAGAACCCGGTCTTTGTCATGGTGCTGGGCATGTGCCCGACCCTGGCCGTGTCGGTTTCGGCGGTCAATTCGCTGTCGATGGGGTTGGCCACCGCCTTCGTGTTGGTCTGCTCGACCCTGCTGGTGTCGCTGATCCGCAAACTGGTGCCGAAGGAGGTCCGCATCGCTACCTACATCGTCATCATCGCCACCTTCGTGACGGTGGTCGATTACCTGATCCAGGCCATCAGCCTGACAGTGTACGAGGCGCTTGGCGCCTTTATCCAATTGATCGTCGTGAACTGCATCATCCTCGGTCGGGCCGAGGCCCATGCCTCCAAGAACCCGCCGCTACGCACGGTAATCAATGCCTTGGGCATGGGTATCGGTTTCACCATCGGCCTGTTCGCGCTCGGTTCGGTGCGCGAGATACTTGGCGCCGGCAAGCTGTTCGGCATTCCGCTGTTCGGTCCGGACTTCCAGCCCTGGGTGGTGATGGTGTTGCCGCCTGGCGGTTTCTTCGTGCTTGGCGCCTGGCTATTGCTATTCAATTGGCTAGATAGCCGCAAGAGCGGCGTGGCACGGGGCGAACCGGTGGAGGGCCGTGTCCATGGATGATATTTCCGTAGGTCAGATTTTCGTCTCGGCCGTTTTAGCCAACAACTTCGTCCTGGCTATGTTCCTCGGCCTGTGCCCGTTCCTGGGCGTGTCCGGCAAGCTCAACACCGCCGCGCCGATGGGCGCCGCCACCACCTTCGTCATGCTGGTGGCCAGTCTGTGCGCCTTCGGCCTGAATTGGCTGGTGGTGCATTTCCAGCTCGAATTTCTGCGCCTGATCTCCTACATCGTGGTCATCGCCTCGGCGGTGCAACTGGTCGAGATGGCGCTGAAAAAATATAGCCCGGCCCTGTTCCGTGCGCTAGGCATCTACCTGCCGCTGATTACCACCAACTGCGCGGTGCTGGGCGTCGCGTTGTTCCAGACCGCGCGCGAATATAGCTTCCTCCAGGCGCTGACCTTCGCCGCCGGGGCCGGAACCGGCTTCACCCTTGCCTTGGTATTAATGGCCGGTCTGCGCGAACGACTGAACTTGGCGAAGGTGCCGAATGTGGTGCAGGGCACCGCGCTATCGCTGATGCTGGCCGGAACCCTGTCCCTGGCGTTCATGGGCTTCGCTGGTTTGGGGGCGGGCGAATGACGACCTATCTGGTCACTATTGGCCTGATCCTGATCCTGATGCTTGCCTGGTTGGTCGTTCAACATGCCTACCGGCTGTTTGCTCGCCGTCACCCGGAACTCGGGCCATTCCGTTCCGAGCACGGCGGTTGCGGCTGCTGTGGCAGTGGCAACTGCGGCGATGGGGCCTGCGACAGCAAGCCCCATGAACCGCGATATTAAAGTCATCCTCCAGCCGCTGAAGACCAGTGCCAGACGGGCGGCGATGTTGCCGGCCAAGTCTTCGTTGATCCTTAAGAATGGCCTAAGCTCGCCCTGAGAACCTGAGCCCAGTGAAGCGGAGCAATGAACGATGCGGATATTGTTGGTGGAAGACGACGATTTGCTGGGCGATGGTTTGCAGGCCGGCTTACGTCATGCCGGCTACAACGCCGAGTGGCTGCGGGATGGCGTGCAGGCCAGGTCGGCACTGGCCACCGAGCAGTATGCGGCCGTGGTGCTGGACCTGGGGTTGCCCCGTTTGGATGGCATTTCAGTGTTGCGCGAGATGCGTGCGGCAGGCAATGCGACCCCCGTGCTGGTGCTAACCGCGCGGGACAGTACCCTGGACAAGATTAAGGGTCTGGACAGCGGCGCCGACGACTATCTGATTAAGCCGGTCGACCTGGACGAGCTGAGCGCCCGTCTGCGGGCCTTGATCCGGCGTTCGTCCGGCCAGGCGGCGCCGCTGCTGCGGGTTGGTGACCTGGAATTGGACCCGGCCGCGCGCCGGGCCTGGCTGGCTGGCCAAGCGCTCGACCTGCCGGCCAAGGAACTGGCGGTGCTGGAGATGCTGATGCGCAATGCCGGCCGGATCGTGTCGCGCGGCCAGCTCGAATCCGCGCTCTATGGCTGGGATGAGGGCGTCGAGTCCAACGCGGTCGAGGTCCATATCCATCACTTGCGCCGCAAGCTGGGCGCGGAAACGATTCGTACTCAACGCGGTTTGGGCTATCTGCTGGAGAAGAATTGATGCGTTTGTCCATCCAAGCCCGGTTGATGAGTTTGTCTCTATTGTCCGTCCTGATCGTGGTCATGGCGAGTGGTTGGCTAGCCTTCCGGGAGGCCGGGCACGAAGTGGACGAACTGATCGATGGCCAACTGGTCCAGTACGCCCGGATCATGTTGGCGCTGGCCCACTCGGGCGACGAAGACCGCAATGTGGAACTTCCCCTCTTCAAGGGCAGCCGCTCCGCCAAGCGCATGCTTTTCCAGATATGGGAGTATGACCGCGAGGGCGACAAGTTGTTGCTGCACTCACCTGGTATGGCCGAATCCTGGCCTGCCGGTGTGGCCAGGACCGGCTATTCCAATTTGCGTCTAGGCGATTCGACCTGGCGCTGCCTGGCGGCGGCCGACGAAGAGAACAAGCACTACGTCCTGGCGGCGCTGGATATGCATGTCCGGGACGAATTGAGCCGAGATATTGCTTTGGTCAATTTAAAACCCTATCTGTATAGCATCCCCGTCCTGGCCCTCTTGTTGGCGTGGGGCATCCACCGCAGTCTGGCGCCCTTGCGCAAGCTGGATGCCGATCTGGCCGTGCGTTCACCGGAGCGGTTGGACCCGCTGGCAGATGCCGAATTGCCGCATGAACTCAACCCATTGGTGGCCACCATGAACCGGCTGTTCAGCCGTGTGGCCCGCACCCTGGACAACGAGCGCCGCTTTACCAGCGACGCGGCGCATGAACTGCGCACCCCGCTGGCCGCATTGCGGGTGCAGTTGCAGGTCGCCCAACGAGTCCAGGACGAAGGCGAAAAACAGGCCGCCGTGGCCAAGGCAGTGCGCGGCGCCGAACGCATGACCCATCTGGTAGGCCAGTTATTGGCGCTGGCCAGGATCGACGGTGCGGGCGAATCGGCCAAGCATCTGGAATTCGATCTGTCCGCGTTGCTGGAAGATGCCGTTCGGGAAATGACGCCGATAATTGCCGAAAAAGGCCGCCATCTGGAACACCAGATCGAGCCCGATCTGGTCGTCGTGGGCAACCCCGACCTGCTCGGCGTACTGATTCGCAACCTGCTCGATAACGGGCTCCGCTACAGCGCCGACGATGGCCGGATCAGCGTGCGACTGACCCGGGAGGCAGGCAAAGCGTTGCTACGGGTGGCTGACGATGGACCGGGCGTGGCGCCGGCGGATAGAGAAAAGTTAGGCACTCGATTCCAGCGTTTCGCACCGCAGTCGATAGAGGGAGTCGGTCTGGGCCTGTCCATCGTTCGACGCATCGCCGAACTACACGGCGCCCGGCTTGATTTTGGCCCAGGACTGGATGGCAAGGGGCTGGGCGTTACGCTGCAATTTTCAGTCAGGTAGGCGGGAGTGGGTCGCTATGGTGACACCAGACGGCGGCGCTGGACTTCCCGAGCAGGATGGGATCAAAGCATCCGGCGCAGGCTGTGGCTGACGGCCAGGAAGGCGCCGATCAGACCGAGCAAGGCCGAGAGGCCAAGCAGGATGGCGCCCTCGGCTGGGCCAAGGCCATGCAGATCGATGCGACCGTTCCAGGCCAGGGCCAGCCGAGCCAGACTGCCCTCCAGGACATAGATGCCGCCGCTGGTGAGCAGCCAGCCGAGCAGGCCGCCGAGCAGGCCCTGCAAGACGCCGAAATAGAGGAATGGTCGGCGGATGAAGCGGTTGGTGGCGCCGATCAGCCGCGAGACTTCGATCTCTTCCCGCGCGGCGTAGATTTGCAGGCGGATGGTATTGCCGGTGATGGCCGCCAGGGCCAGGCCCAGCAAGCCGGCCAGCAGCCAGACCAGGTCGCGGCCGAAATCGAGCAGGGCGGCCAGGCGGCGGACCCAATCGCTGTCCATGAGCAGATGATCGATGCCGGGCAAGGTATTCAGTTGCTCGGCCAGCCGTTCCATGGCCTTCGCATCACTATCTTTCGCGGTGACGATGATGACGTCGGGCAGCGGGTTTTCGTCCAATCCGGCGGTCAGGTTCGAAAGCCCGGCATCCTGGAGGTGTTTGAGACCCTCGTCGCGGGAGACGAAGCGCGCCTTGGCAACATCGGTCAGGCTTGCGATCCGTTGGGTGAGACGACGTCCTTGGTCCTGGCTCAGGTCGGCCTTCAGAAACAGGCTGATTTCCGGTTTTGGCGACAGTTTGCCGGCCAGTCGTCCGGCGTTATCCAGTGCAACATACGACCCTGCTGGCAGGCTCAGGGCGATGCCGATGACCAGGATGCTGAACAGTGAGGCGATGGGCGCATCGGCCATGCGTTTTACCGCCAGGCCAAGGCTGTGTCGGTTGTTTTCGAGCCAGGCCTTCATGGCGCGACCCTGCCGTTGGCCAAGGCGATGGTCCGGCCGCCATAGCGCCGGATCATGTCCTGATTGTGGCTGGCCAGGATGACCGTGACGCCGACCTGGTTGAATGCCTTGAACATGTCCATGAGATCGCGTGCGTAGTCCTCGTCAAGGTTGGCGGTGGGTTCGTCGGCCAGCAAGAGAGGCGGTCGGCTGACAATGGCGCGGGCTATGCACAACCGTTGTTGTTCGCCGCCCGACAGGGTGATCGGCCGCGCCCGTTCCTTGTTGAGCAGGCCGACCTTGTCGAGCGCGGCGCGCACCCGTTTGCCGGCATCGTGGCCGGTCATGCCCTGTATGTGCAGTGGCAGCAGCACGTTGTCATAGACCGAGCGGTCGTAGAGCAGCTTGTGATCCTGGAAGATCAAGCCGATGTTGCGCCGGAAGTAAGGCAGCGCGGAGCGGCGGATGCGGCTCAGATTCTGGCCGCTGACCGTAATTATGCCGCTGGTCGGCCGTTCGATGGCGGCGATCAGTTTCAATAGGGTGCTTTTGCCGGCGCCGGAGTGGCCGGTCAGGAAGACCATCTCGCCGCGGGTGATGGTCAGGTTGACCCCAGACAGGGCTTCATGGCCGCCGGGGTAGCGTTTAACGACGTCGGAGAACTCGATCATCCTGCGATCATGTCTCGCCGAACAGGGCATCAACGAACTCGCCGGCCTGGAACGGTTGCAGGTCGTCCAGCCCCTCGCCAATACCGATGAAGCGCACTGGGATGGGTTGGCGCTTGGCCAGGGCGGCGATGGTCCCGCCCTTGGCAGTGCCGTCCAGCTTGGTCAGGACCAGGCCGCTGACCTGGACCGCGTCGTTGAATGCCTTGACCTGGGCCAGCAGGTTCTGGCCGGTATTGGCGTCGAGCACCAGCAGGACCTCGTGGGGCGCGGTCGGGTCGGCCTTCTGGATCACCCGGCGCACCTTCGTGATCTCTGCCATCAGGTTGAGCTGGGTAGGCAAGCGGCCGGCGGTGTCGGCCAAGACGATGTCGATGGCCTGCGCCTTGGCCGACTGGATGGCGTCGAAGATGACCGCCGCCGGGTCGTTGCCCTGGCCGCCGACCACCTCGACCTGGTTGCGTTCGCCCCAGACCGCGAGTTGTTCGCGGGCCGCCGCCCGGAAGGTGTCACCAGCGGCCAGCAGCACGCTCTTGCCCTCAGCCTGGAAACGCTTGGCCAGCTTGCCGATGGTGGTCGTCTTGCCGGCGCCGTTGACCCCGGCCAGCATGATTACGAAGGGTTTGGCCGTAGTGGTATCGAGGGGCTGTTCCAGCGGTGCCAACAAATCGGTCATGATCGCTTTTAACGCGCTCTTGAGTTGCGAGCCATCCGCGAGTTTGTCGCGTTTTACTCGGGTGCGCAGTTCGGTCAGCAGGTAGTCCGTGGCCTCCACGCCGACATCGGCGGCCAGCAGTATGGTCTCCAGTTCTTCATACAAGGCATCGTCGATCAGTGCGTGGCGACTGAATAAATCGCCGACTGGCGTGGTCAGGACGGTGCGGGTTTTGCTCAGCCCGGACTTGAGCCGTTGCCCCCAGGATCGTTTGGCGGACGGCTCGAAATCGGACACGGCCGTCTGAGGCGTTTCGGAAACGGCCGGTGTTTTGCTGGATTTGAAGAAACCAAAGGCCATGGGTTGTAGTCTAGGAGGTGCGTTGTTTATCGATAAATTTTATCATGCGGATATCTCACGAAAGGCGCGTATGAAAACGAAACACGTTTTGTTGGCTGGCTTTGCGGTGCTTTGTCTGGCTGCGGGACCAGTCAGGGCCGAGACCGTGGAGCGGACCCTGGCCAATGGCATGAAGGTGATCGTCAAGACCGACCGACGAGCGCCAGTCGTGGTCAGCCAGGTCTGGTACAAGGCTGGTAGCATGGACGAGAACGTCGGCGCGACCGGCGCCGCACACGCCTTGGAGCATATGATGTTCAAGGGCACCAGGAAGGTGCCGGGGGCCGAGTTCTCCAGGCTGATCGCGGCGGCCGGCGGGCGGGAAAATGCCTTCACCGCGCGTGACCACACGGCCTATTTCCAGACCTTGCCGGCGGCCCGCCTGGACTTGGCCATGAAGTTGGAGTCGGACCGCATGGCCAACCTGACCCTGGCGCCGGCCGACTTCGCCAAGGAAATCCAGGTCGTCATGGAAGAGCGTCGTATGCGCACCGACGACAGTCCGCAGGCCAGTCTGTACGAGGCGCTTATGGCCACGGCCTATCAGTCGCATCCCTACCGCAATCCGGTAATTGGCTGGATGAACGACCTGAAGAACATGACGACAGCGGATATTCGCCGACAATACCAGGATAGCTATGCGGCCAACAACGCCACCCTGGTAGTGGTCGGCGATGTCGATCCGGGCCGGGTGTTGGCCCTGGCTAAGCGCTATTTCGGGCCCATTCCGGCACGCGCGTTATCGGTGCGCAAGGCATTGGCCGAGCCGGAGCAACTCGGCATCCGGCGGGTCGAGGTCAAGGCCCCTGCCAAGCTGCCGGAGGTCGTCCTGGCCTGGAAGGCGCCACGCCTGAACGACGCCGCCAAGGATAGCGATCCCTATGCGCTGGAGGTGCTGTCTGGCATTCTCGACGGCAATGACTCGGCCCGCCTATCCAAGTCGCTGGTCAAAGACCGACAGTTGGCAGTCGCCGTGGGCACAGATTACGACCCGATTTCGCGCGGTCCGGGTCTGTTCATGGTCGAGGCGACGCCGGCCGAGGGTAAATCGGTGGCCGAAGTTGAGGCGGCGCTCAAGGACCAGATCAAACGCATTCAGGATCAGGGCGTGGACCTGGCCGAACTCGACCGGGTTAAGGCCCAGGTGCTGGCCGGACAGGTGTTTCAGCGCGATTCGTTGTTCTATCAGGCCATGCTGATCGGCCAATGGCAAACGGCCGGTCTGAGCTGGCAAGACCTGGATGCCCACCTTGGTAAGCTCAAGGCAGTGACGGCGGCCCAGGTCCAGGACGTGGCGAAAAAATACTTTGTCGACGACCACCTCACGGTCGGGATGCTGGATCCACAACCTCTGCCTAAAGGCGAACAGATCGCCCGGCCTTACTCGTTCGGAGGCGGCAATGTTCGCTAATCGCCTTATTTTGGTTTGTCTCGCGTTCCTTGTCGCAGCCGATGCCTGGGCCGGTCTCGATATCCAGCGCTGGACCACGGCGCGGGGTGTGCGGGTCTATTTTGTCGAGAATCACGACCTGCCGATGCTCGATGTCAATATCGGTTTCGCCGCCGGCAGTGCCTATGACACGCCAGAGAAGGCTGGGCTGGGCGGCCTCACCCAGAGCATGATGAGCCTGGGCGCTGGAGACTGGAACGAGCAGCAGGTGGCTGAGCGACTGGCCGATGTAGGTGCCCGGATGGGCGGCTATTTCGAGCAGGATCGGGCTGGCTTTACCTTGCGCACCTTGAGCAGCGCCAAGGAACGCGATCAGGCGTTGACGGTGCTTGCGGCGATGCTGACCAAACCGGCCTTCCCCGAGGCGGTGCTGGAGCGGGAAAAGGCGCGGGCCATCGCCGGCTTGAAAGAATCAGCCACCAAACCTGAATACCTGGCCGACCGAGCCTTCACTGCGGCGATCTACCCGAACCATCCGTATGGTTTGCCTGGTGACGGCTCGACCGACACAGTGGCCAAACTGACCCGCGCCGACCTGGTCGCTTTCCATGGCCGTTATTACCGTGCCGCTGACGCGGCGCTGGCCATCATGGGCGACATCGACCGGGCCGGGGCGGAGCGGCTGGCCGCCCAACTGACCGCTGAGCTGCCCCAGGGCGAGGCGCCGCCACCGGTGGCCAAGGTGGCCGACCTGAGCGCCGGCAACGAACAGGTAATTACCCACCCTGCCAGCCAGAGTCATCTGCTCATCGGCCAGCCGGGCATGAGCCGGGACGACCCGGACTATTTTCCGTTACTGGTGGGTAACTACATACTGGGTGGCGGCGGGTTCGATTCCCGCCTGACTAAGGAGGTGCGGCAGAAGCGCGGGCTGTCCTACAGCGTATACAGTTATTTCATGCCGGCGTGGCAACGCGGGCCGTTCCAGTTGGGTCTGCAAACCCGGCGTGAGGCCACAGACGAGGCGCTCAAGGTGGTTCGGGATACCATGAAGCGCTACCTGGCCGAGGGGCCGACCGAGGTCGAACTAAAACAGGCCAAGGCCAATCTGGTCGGCGGTTTTCCGCTGCGTCTGGACAGCAACCGCAAGATACTCGACCACCTGGCCATGATGGACTTCTACCGGTTGCCGTCAGACTGGCTCGATGCCTATCCAAAGCGGGTGGCAGCAGTCACGCGCGCGGACGTGATGAGGGCCATGCGCGCCCGGCTCCAGCCGGACCGTATGGTTACCGTGATTGTGGGCGGTCAGCGTGGCGCGGGCGGCGGTAAGTAACCGGCTGCGCATCGTCGGCGGCGAATGGCGACGGCGGATACTGCGCTTCCCCGATGCGCCTGGTCTGCGGCCGACTCCGGACCGGGTCCGGGAGACATTGTTCAACTGGTTGGGCCAGCGGCTCGATGGCCTGCGCTGCCTCGATCTGTTCGCCGGCAGCGGCGCGCTGGGCTTTGAGGCGGCCTCGCGCGGCGCACGGGCGACGGTGCTGCTGGAGCGGGATGCTCAGGTGTTGAATGCCTTGCGCGAAAACCAGCGCCTGCTGGGCGCCGACCGGATCGAGCTGGTCGCTGGCGATGGCTTGTCTTTTCTGGCCGGCGATTGTGGCCTATTTGACGTCATCTTCCTCGACCCGCCGTTCGCCTCCAGTCTGTTGCCGGAGGCATTGGCCAGGGCGGCGACACATCTCGCGCCAAAGGGTAAAATTTACATTGAGTTCGGTAGCCGGCCCGATCTTGAGGGCTGGCGGGTCCTGCGTGAGGGCCGTGCCGGTTTGTCGCATTTTTGCCTGCTGGAGCCCGCTTGAGCCAGGAAATCGCTTACCCCGGTAAGATCATCTATCCGGGCACATTCGACCCGATTACCTGCGGTCACGAGGATCTGGTGCGCCGGGCGGCGCGGATATTCGACCAGGTCGTAGTGGCCGTGGCAGCCAGCGCCAACAAACGGCCATTCTTCGATCTTGAGGATAGGCTGGAAATGGCGCGTCAGACCTTGGCCGGCCTGCCTAATGTCCAAGTAGTCAGTTTCTCCATATTGCTGGTGGACTTTGTTCGCGATCAAGGCACCAATCTGGTGTTGCGGGGCTTGCGCGCGGTGTCGGACTTCGAGTATGAATTCCAACTGGCGGGCATGAACAGGGGCTTGTGTCCGGAATTGGAAACGGTTTTTTTGACGCCGGCGGAACAATACATGTTCATTTCCGCCAGCATGGTGCGAGAGATTGCCCGTCTGGGCGGCGATGTTCGGCCCTTTGTACCCGCGCTAGTGGCCGAAAGATTGGCCGGCAAATGGAATTCACAACCGAGTTAAAAAGGAAAATATATGGCACTGATGATTACCGACGAATGCATCAACTGCGACGTCTGCGAACCCGAATGCCCCAACAACGCGATTTCACAGGGCGAGGACATTTATGTCATCGACCCCAATAAATGCACCGAATGCGTCGGTCACTTCGACACCCCGCAGTGTCGCGAGGTCTGCCCGGTGGACTGCATCCCAGTCAACCCGGACCATGTCGAGACCAAAGAGCAATTGCTGGTCAAATATCAGAAGCTGAGCGCGGGTAAGTAGGCCTTTTTCCCGCCTTGCCGCTGGCGGCCGGGTCAGGCCGCCAGCGATTGCTGGGTAGTCGCCTGACTGTTGAGCAAGTCATGGATGTAGACGGTGGCCTGGTCCAGTTCAGCCAGTTGCCGTTTGGCCTCGACCTGCATTCCGATCAATTCGTTGATTCGGTCGTCCAGTGTGTCGGCCGCCTTGTGGATGCGTTTCACGCTCTCCAGTCGGCGACGCAACTGCATCTGGTGTTCCCGGACTTGGCTTTCCATGGGCGACATGACTGCGCGCAGCCAGGTCTCGGCCTCGCGGTTGGCGATTTCGAACACATGGATGACGCGGCTGGCCACGGTCTCGAAAAAGCGGCTGGTGAGTAGGTATTGCTCGGTCGTCAGCAAGGTGAACAGGTTATTGATCTGCTGATCGTAAGCCCCCTTCAGACGTTTCAGTTCCTTACTGTAGCGCAGCATGGAGAAGGGCGGCACGGTAAAGCGGGCCATGCCGTGTTCGGCGCTGAGTTTGCGATACATGGCCTCCATCATGCGGTTGATTTCCTCGACCTGGCCGATGGCCTGGTCCATGTTTCCGTCGATGTCGGCAAAGAATTTGTTCATGGCCTCGCGGATGCCTTTGGTAAACCGGCTTTGCACCATGGAGGCGCGCACCCGGTCGATCTCGGCCTTCATGGCGTCGGTGCCAATCAACTGGAACAGCTTGACGCTTTGCTGGGAAAACACGCTGCGTAAGGCCTGGAAATTTTGCAGGCCACGCTCAAAGGCATCCTTGTCCTGAGCGATCTTGACCATGATGTGTTCTACTACGTCTTCGTTCTTGCCTTGTAGCCCGCGTAGTTCGCCGAGTTGCTCGACGATGTTGTCATGTCGGCTTTGCAGCAAGGCACGACTGGAGCCCAGTAGGTCGGTCAGTTCCGCCTCGGTCTGGTCGCGCACCAGTTCCTGTTTCGAGGCAATCAGTTCCTCGCTGAGCGCTTTTTCCAGATTACCCAGACGGCTGCGGCGGAGCAGCGCCTCGTCACCCTGTATTTTGGCCAGCAGACCCTTCTGGGCCGAGACCGGGAAGATGTTGCGCGGCTCGATGCCGAGCAGATTGGCGCTATCTTTGACCTGCTTGTCGATCTCAGCGTCGATCTGGGCATCGGTCTTGAGCTCGTCCCACAACCCATCGATCTTGTTGAGCGCCACCAGGCGGCCTTTCTGGCTGCCGCGCAGATTGATGTGCTCGCGCCAAACCTGGATGTCGGACTTGGTCACGCCGGCGTCCGCCGCCAGCACGAATAGCACTGCGTGGGCATTAGGCAACAGGCTGAAGGTCAGTTCGGGTTCGACGCCGATGGCGTTCAGGCCCGGCGTGTCATATACCACCAGACCCTTCTCCAGGAGCGGATGGGGGAAGTTGATGATGGCGTGGCGCCAGGCCGGGATCGATACGCTGCCATCTTCGTTGAGCGGCGCCGAGATTTCCGGCAATCCAGGGTCGTACAGGCCGAAGCGGGCGGCGTCGTCGACGCCGACCGATTTGACGCGGCAGACCTCCTGCATGGCGGTGCGCACACTATCCGGGTCGGTGATGTCCATGGTTACCCGATGCCATTCTTCCGGGTAGTTACGGTATTCGGAGACGGTGGCGCTGGTGGCGCGGGTGTCGATCGGCAGGAGCTCCACTTGGGGCGGCTTGGCCGGGTCGTAGAGGAGTTCCGTCGGACACATGGTGGTGCGGCCGGCGGTGGATGGCAGCAGCCGTTGTTTCAGGTCAGACAGGAAGATGGCGTTGATCAACTCGGATTTGCCGCGCGAGAACTCGGCGATGAAGGCGACATGCAGCTTGTCCTCGGCTAAACGGTCCAATAGCTGTTGCAGTCGCAGGTCGCGCTGTGAGTCGTTCAGGTCTTCGTGGTTCAGCCACTGCCGATAGTCCGCGATCTGGTCGGACAGGTTGGACCGCCATTGACTATAGCTTTCGAAATCCGAGGCAAGCGACGGGCTGCTCATAGGGTAACTCCTGAATTTTTCTGAAATCTAGCATAAAACGCTTTTGCCAGAACGGTTTGCATCATTTTTTCTGGCATCTCGGGCAGAAATAAGTGGCGCGATTGCCTAGTCTGGCCAGCCGTATAGCGCCGCCGCAGACCCGGCAGGGTTGCTCGGCCCGGCCATAGACATAATAGGTTTGCTGGAAATAGCCGGGTTTGCCATGACTGTCGACAAAGTCGCGTAGCGTGCTGCCGCCGGCCTCTATGGCCCGTTCCAGGGTGTCCCGAACGGCGTTTGCCAGACACTGGCAGCGGCGCCGGCTAAGTCTTTCGGCATTGACCAATGGATGGATTCCGGCATGAAACAAGGCCTCGTTGGCATAGATGTTGCCGACGCCGACGACCTGGTGGCTATCCATTAACCAGCTTTTGATGGCGCTGCGTCGGCCCCGGCTGGCGGTGTACAGCCAGTCGCCGCTGAAGCCAGGCTCCAGCGGCTCGATGCCCAGACGCACCAATAAGGGATCGGCTTCGGGATGGTCGCTCAAAAGCACGGCGCCGAAGCGGCGCGGATCGTGATAGCGCAATACCGTGCCGTTATCCAGGATCATGTCTACATGGTCGTGGCGGGCCGGTTGCACGGTGGCCGCGACCAGCCGCAAACTACCGGACATGCCCAGGTGGACGATCAAATTACCCGCGTCCAGGCGCAGGATCAGATATTTTCCCCGTCGTTCCAGTCGCTCGATGCGGCGGCCCGCGAGCCGCGCATCCAGGTCGGATGGAACCGGCCAGCGCAGGCGTGGATCGCGGACGATGGCGCCGCTGAAGCGTTGGCCCAGCAGGTGGGGGATGAGCCCCCGGCGGACGGTTTCGACTTCAGGTAATTCAGGCATGGCGTCAATAGCTGCTTCTCAGGGGCCGGGGGCTTCTGCATAATGCACGAATCATTCCCGCCTTACATCTCATGAACGCCAAACTATCCGTCCTGGTCCTGACCTTATTCTCGCTTGGGGCATGCGCCCAGGCGCCCGCCGTTACCTCATCGGCAGCCAAAGCGGCGGCCGATCCGGCCAAAACCGCTCGGCCCTCGGCGCTGACCGGCCAGGTGCTATACCAATTTTTGCTGGCTGAAATCGCCAGTCAACGCGGCGATCGGAAACTGGCCGCCGATGCCTATGCCGATCTGGCCCGCAAAACTCGTGATGTTCGTGTGGCGCGGCGAGCGGCCGAGCTGGCTATCTATGCCAACAACCTGCCCCAGGCGGTCGATATGGCTCGCCTATGGACGGCGCTGGAGCCGAAGTCCAGCGAAGCTCGCCAACTACTGATTTCCAGCCTGGTCAGACTGGACCGGCTGGCGGAGACCAAGCCCCAGTTTGAGGCCATGCTGGCCATGGGAGGCCCGTCGGTCGGCGAGGTTTTCCTACAGCTTCACGGTTTGCTGGCGCGCAGTAAGAACAAGTCGGCGGCGCTGAGCCTGGTCAAGGAATTGGCTGCGGCCTATCCGTCGGTTCCAGAGGCCCATATGGCCGTCGCCCAGGGCGAGATTGCGGTTGGCCAGAATGACCGGGCCTTGGTCGAACTGGATGCGGCCTTGCGTTTGAGCCCCGGCCTGGAAAATGCGGCCCTGCTTAAGGGGCAGGCGTTGTCGAGCCTGGGTGATGGCCAGCCTATGGCCTACTGGAAGACGTTTTTGGCGGAGCACCCCGAGGCCTCGCGGGTCAGGTTGCTTTATGCCAGGGGGCTGACCAAGGCGAGCCGGTTCGAGGAGGCCAAAGGCGAGTTCGAGACCTTGGTCAAAAACGCCCCCCAGAGTGCGGAACTGCATCTGACGGTGGGTTTGCTGGCGATGCAAATGAACGATCTGGATGGCGCGGAGCAACAATTTTCCCAGGCCTTGGCCTTGGGCTACCCGGACGAGGGACTGATCCAGATGTATCTCGGCCAGGTCGCCGAGGTCCGCCAGCGCTACGACCTGGCCCTGGACTGGTATCGCAAGGTGACCGCCGGCCAATATGTGCTTCAGGCTCGGCTCAAGATGGCACTGGCGCTGGCTAAGCAGAAAAAGGTGGATGAGGCCATGGCGTCGCTCGAACAGCTCGATGTGAGCGGCGAGGCGGACGCGAATAAAGTCGCGCAGACCAAGGCCCAGATACTGCGCGAAGGCGGCCGTTATCGGCAGGCCATCGATGTCCTGAGCCTGGCGCTGGCGAAAACGCCGGATGCCGGCGAGCTGCTCTATGACCGGGCGATGATCGAGGAAAAGGTCGATCAACTGGCCGAGATGGAGGCCGACTTGCGTCATGTGATCGAGTTACAGCCGGATTCGGCCCATGCCTATAACGCGCTCGGTTATACCCTGGTTGATCGCACGGCTCGGGTGGAGGAGGGCATTGTCTTGCTGGAAAAGGCGCTCAAGCTGAGTCCGGACGATCCATTCATCCTCGATAGCATGGGCTGGGCGCAGTACCGGGCCGGCCGGCTGGCCGACGCGGCGGATTTGCTGCGCCGCGCCTATAGCGGCCGCGCCGATCCCGAGATCGCCGCGCATTTGGGCGAGGTGCTCTGGCAAAAGGGCGCAAAGGATGAGGCCAAGCAGGTTTGGCAAGCGGCGGCCAAGGCCGATCCGGACAACGATCTGTTGCGCAAGACGCTGTCCCGCTTCGGACAATAAGTGTGATGCGTGGGCTGTTGCTGGTGTTGGCACTGACGCTGGCGGCCTGCGCGGCGCCGGGCGGTCTGAAAACGGTCGATTCGTCCCAGACGCTGCATGGCATAGTGCCGGCTACGCAGTTTCGCCTGACCGGCCGCATCTCGGCCAAGACCCCCAATCAGACCTTTTCCGGGACGCTGTCCTGGACCCGCGCAGCGGCCGAGGAGACCTTGCTGTTGTCCGGTCCGCTGGGCCAGGGCGCGGCTGAAATCCAGCGCCAGGGCGATCGTGTCATGCTCAAGACGGCAGCGGGCGATCCAGTGGTCGAGGATAGCGACGAACGCCTGCTGGAACGGGTCATCGGGTTGCGCTTGCCGCTCGATGGCCTGGTCTGGTGGCTGTCCGGGCTGCCCCGTCCCGGTGTGGAGTTCAAGGCTGGCATGGATCGAGAAGGCCGGGTCGAGCGCCTCGATCAAGATGGTTGGCATATCGAGTACAGCCAGTTTCGCCGTTATGGAGAAACTTGGCGGCCGGGCCGTATTTTCGCCAATCGGGGCGATGACCTGGAGTTCCGGTTCGCGGTCGATAGTTGGGAGGCGCCGTGACCGGCGCCGAACAGGCCTACCCGGCGCCGGCCAAGCTGAATCTGTTTCTCCATGTGGTGGGCCGGCGGCCGGATGGCTACCACCGGTTGCAAACGTTGTTTCGCTTCCTGAATTATGGCGACGAGGTGCGCATCAAGGTGCGCGAGGATGACGTTCTCCGGCTGCTCAATCCATTGCCTGGAGTACCGGCAGAGCGGGATTTGTGTCTCCGCTCGGCGCGGCTGTTGCGGGAATGCACGGGATGTCGGCTGGGGGCCGATATAGGTCTGGTTAAACGCCTGCCTATGGGCGGCGGCTTGGGCGGCGGCAGCTCCGACGCGGCGACCGTGCTCATGGCCTTGAATCGGCTTTGGCGGCTTGCTCTGCCGCGCCCCGAACTGCAACGGCTAGCCCTGCGCCTGGGCGCCGACGTGCCAGTTTTTGTCTTTGGTCACGCCGCCTTCGCCGAGGGTGTGGGCGAGGAATTGCATTCAGTGACCTTGCCGCCGGCCAGTTATGTTGTCCTGATCCCCCCGGTCCAGATCGCCACGGCGGAGATTTTTGCCAATCCGGGATTGACACGAAACACGCCAGAGATGAAAATCCCGCCCCTCCCAAAGGGTTGCGGACGCAATGACCTGGAGCCGGTGGTGGTAGCCGCTTACCCGGTGGTGGGTGAGCACCTCGATTGGCTGCGCCAGTATGGCGAGGCCAGGATGACTGGGTCCGGCGCCTGCGTATTCGCGGCCTTCCCGGATCGAGGTGAGGCCGAGCGGGTGTTTGCGGCCCGGCCCGAATGGATGCAAGGTTTTGTGGCGGACGGTCTTGATGTGCATCCGATGTACATCGCGGCTTGACCGCCCGAAGTTGGGGAGTCGCCAAGTGGTAAGGCACCGGATTTTGATTCCGGCATTCGTAGGTTCGATCCCTACCTCCCCAGCCATAACGTCAAGCGTGTAGCTTGGGCTGCACGCTTTTTTGTTTTTTTGTCGATTGGTACGCGCGGAGCAAGTCGTGGCTTACGACAGCTTGATGATATTTACCGGCAATGCGAATCCTAAGCTTGCCGAGTTAGTGGCGCGCAGTCTGAGTATTCGGCTGGGGCGTGCCACCGTGGGGCGCTTCTCCGATGGCGAGACGGCGGTCGAGATATTGGAGAATGTTCGCGGCAAGGACGTGTTCGTTCTCCAGTCGACTTGCGCCCCCACTAACGACAACCTGATGGAAGTGATGCTGATGGTGGACGCACTGCGTCGCGCCTCCGCCAGCCGCATCACCGCCGCCATTCCGTACTTCGGCTACGCCCGTCAGGATCGTCGGGTGCGTTCCGCCCGTGTGCCGATCACGGCGCGAGTGGTGGCGGACATGCTGACCGGCGCTGGCGTTGATCGACTGTTGACCATGGACCTGCACTCCGACCAGATACAGGGCTTTTTCGACATCCCGGTCGATAATGTCTACTCCACGCCTACCCTGATGGGCGACATCTGGAAGCAGGATCACAACAACATGATGGTTGTGTCGCCAGACGTCGGCGGCGTAGTCCGTGCCCGCGCCGTGGCCAAACGGCTGGATTGCGATCTCGCCATCATCGATAAGCGCCGGCCAAGACCCAACGTGGCCAAGGTGATGAATATCATCGGCGAGGTAAAAGACCGTACCTGCATCATCATGGATGACATGGTGGATACCGCCAACACCCTGTGCGAAGGCGCCGCAGCGCTCAAGCAGAACGGTGCAAAACGGGTGGTTGCCTACATCACTCACCCCGTCTTGTCCGGCAGCGCGATCGAACGGATCGACAACTCCCAGCTCGACGAGCTGGTGGTGACCGATACCATCCCCCTGCGGGCTGATGCCGCGGCCTGTTCGCGCATCCGTCAGGTATCGGTAGCCGAACTGCTGGCAGAGACCATCCGCCGCATCAGTAACGAGGATTCGGTCAGCTCGCTGTTCGTCGAGTGATGTTTTTTGGAAAGGCGTTACGCCGTATTGGCACACCGTTGCGTAACGCCTTTCCTGTAGCAGCTCCGCCTGGTCGCGGGCGGTTTTTTTGTTTATTTGGAGAAAAAAATGAATCACATCGAAATCAAAGCCACCAAGCGTGATGGACAAGGTTCGGGTGCGAGCCGCCGCCTGCGTCACGCCGGCCGGGTGCCCGGCATTGTTTACGGCGCCGGCAAGGCGCCCCAGGCCATCGACCTGGAACACCACGAATTGGTCCTGAGTCTGCGTCAAGAGTCCATCCACTCTTCCGTGTTGACGCTAAACCTCGACGGCGACAAGCAAACTGTGTTGCTCAAGGATGTTCAAACACACCCGTACAAGCCACAAATCCTGCATATCGATTTTCAGCGTGTCGACGCCAGCCACAAGATTCACACCAAGGTGCCGCTGCACTTCATCAATGCTGAAATCAGTCCCGGCGTGAAGATGGAGGGCGGCGTGGTCAGCCACGTCATGACTGAAATCGAGGTGATCTGCCTGCCCGCCGATCTGCCTGAATTCATCGAGGTTGATTTGAAGGACCTGGCCTCCGGCCATTCGGTGCATATGTCGCACCTGAAATTGCCGGCCGACGTCGAGTCCACCATGTCGCATCGCGGCGAAGATCCAACCGTGGTGACTATACTGGCCGCCAAGGTTGAAGTCGCCGAGGTGACTACTGCGGCCGCAGGCGAGACGGCTACGGGCGAGACCCCAGCCGCTGCCTGAGCGGTTTGACCGATGCCGGCGGCCCCGCGCCTCGTTGTCGGCCTGGGGAATCCCGGCGCCGAATACTCCGAAACCCGGCACAATGCCGGGTTTTGGTTTTGTGAGCGGTTGGCGCAGCGGCTTGGCGTGGTCCTGGTGCGCGAGTCGCGGTTTCATGGCTTGGTTGGCGCATCGCGCGAGGCCTGTGTCTGGCTATTGTTGCCGCAGACCTTCATGAATCGCTCCGGCCAGTCAGTCGGCGCGTTGGCTCGGTTCCACAAGATAGCCCCGGGTGAAATCCTGGTGGTCCACGACGAACTGGATATTCCGCCCGGCCAGTTGCGGCTGAAGTTTGGCGGCGGTCTCGGCGGACATAACGGCCTCAAGGACATCACTGCCCATCTGGGTAGCCAGGATTTCTGGCGGTTGCGGATCGGCATTGGCCATCCCGGAAACCGCGACGAAGTGGTGAATTACGTATTGAAGCCGCCGCGCAAGGAAGAAGCGGCCGAAATCGAAGCGGCTATCGAGCGGGCGCTGGATATCTGGCCGCTGATTGCCAAGGCCGAGTGGAACGCCGCCTTGCAGCACGCCAATGCGAAAACAATCAAACAGGAAACCAAATCATGAAATGCGGAATCGTCGGACTGCCCAACGTCGGCAAATCCACGCTGTTCAACGCCCTGACCAAGGCCGGCATCGAAGCGGCCAATTATCCGTTTTGCACCATCGAGCCGAATGTAGGCATCGTCGAGGTGCCCGACCCGCGCATTGACGCACTGTCCACCATCGTCAAACCGCAGCGGGTGCAACACGCCATCGTCGAATTTGTTGATATCGCCGGCCTGGTGGCGGGCGCATCCAAGGGTGAAGGACTCGGCAACCAGTTCCTCGCCAACATCCGCGAGACCGACGCCATCGTCAACGTGGTGCGCTGCTTCGAGGATGAGAATGTAGTCCACGTCGCCGGCCAGGTCGATCCGGTTTCCGACATCGAGGTCATTATTACCGAACTGGCCCTGGCCGATCTGGCCACGGTCGAGAAGGCGCATCATCGCGACAGCAAGAAGGCCCGTGCGGGAGATAAGGAGGGCATCAAACTGGTCGCACTGTACGATAAATTGTTGCCGCATCTCAACGAGGCCAAGCCGGTACGTAGCCTGAACCTGTCTGAGGACGAGAAGGCCCTGCTCGCCCCGCTTTGCCTGATGACCATCAAGCCCGCGATGTATGTGGCCAATGTCGCCGAGGATGGCTTCGAGAACAACCCCCACCTGGAGCGTCTGCGCCAGATCGCCGATGCCGAGGGCGCGCCGGTGGTGGCGGTGTGCGCTGCCATCGAGTCGGAAATCGCCGCCCTCGATGAGGCCGACAAGCTGGAGTTTCTGGAGTCGATGGGCCTGCACGAACCGGGGCTGAACCGTCTGATCCGCGCCGCCTACGAGCTGCTTGGCCTGCAAACCTATTTCACCGCCGGCATCAAGGAAGTCCGCGCCTGGACCATCCACAAGGGTGACACCGCCCCACAGGCGGCCGGCGTGATCCATACCGACTTCGAACGCGGCTTCATCCGCGCCCAGACCATCGCCTATGAGGACTTCATCGCCTACGGCGGCGAGCAGGGCGCCAAGGAAGCCGGCAAGATGCGTTCGGAAGGCAAGGAATACGTGGTAAAAGACGGTGATGTGCTGAACTTCCTGTTCAACGTCTAAGCAGTACTTCGGGTTTTCGCGAACCAATACGGACAATAATATCCATAATAATCAACGTATTGTTATAGATATTCGGTCGTAATCGTCCGATTGTTGCCGTTGTCAGCCGGGTATCAACCGGGTACGATACCGGGTATGAAGTCAAAACCGGGGTGGGGAAAACCGGGTATGACTCGAAGCCCGGAGACCTGCCATGTTGAACGACACCCAATGCCGCAATACCAAACCCAAGGACAAGCCCTATAAGCTGAAAGACAGCAACGGGCTGTATCTGGAAATCAAGCCAAACGGCGTCAAGGCATGGCGCTATCGCTTCGAGTTGCGCGAAGACGGCAAGATCAAGGAAAGCGTCTTTGCCATCGGCGACTATGCCAGCGCACCCAGCGGCGAAACCCCGGAGGAAGCCAAAGCGCGGCGCGACGGTAGGCGCTTTACGCTGGCCGAGGCACGGGACGAGCGCACCAAGGCGCGGGCGCTGGTCAAGCAGGGCATCAACCCCGCGCAGCATCGGCAGCTTGAGCGCATCAAGCGCGCGCAGGAAAACGCCACCACCTTCGAGGCCGTGGCCAAGGAGTGGCTGGCGCTGAAGGACTGGGAGGAAATCACCAAGAAGCGCCGGCTGGACATGCTCACCCGAGTCGTGTTCCCCACCCTTGGCGAGTTGCCGGTGAAGCAGGTCACGCCCCCGCTTATCCTCGGTGTTCTCAAGAAGGCCGCCGAGAAAAATGGCGTTTCTGTCATGGAAGAAGCCAAGCGCACCCTGTTCGGCATCTTCGAGTTGGCCGCCGAAACCTTTCGCGTCGATGCCAATCCCGTGCATCAGTGGCGCGAAGCTCTGCCGAAGAACAAGACCCAACATAAGCGCCCGCTGGAGACTACCGAGATCGGCCAACTGTTGCGCGACTTCGATGGCCATGGTGGGCGGCATGAAACCCTCACCGCGTTTCGCCTCATGTGGCTGACGCTCACCCGCCCCCGCGAAGCCGTCGAAGCGAAATGGGAAGAGTTCGATCTGAACGCGGCGATATGGCGCATTCCTGCCGGTCGCATGAAAATGCGCAGAGAGCATGTCGTTCCCTTGCCCACGCAGGCCGTGGAAATGCTGCGCGCATTGCATGGCCTGACCGGTCGCCATGCTCAACTATTCCCGCATCGGGACGACAAGACGAAGCCGATGGCAACGGCTTCGTTTCGTCAGGCGCTGAATGTCCTCGGCTGGGCGGGCAAATATAGTCCCCATGCCACTCGGACAACGGGCAGCACGCGCCTGAACGAGATGGGCTACACGGCTGACTGGATCGAGCGCCAGTTGGCGCACGCCGAACCCAATGCGGTACGGCGCACCTACAACCACGCCGAGCATCTGGCCGACCGCGCCAAGATGATGCAGCAATGGGCCGACATGCTCGATACCTGGAAAAAGGGTGACAACAACGTAACACCCATCAGGCAGGCCGCATAACGGACGAGAAAAACCGCCCCTGATTTTCTGCGGGCAATGGCGGCTCCCAACGGAGTCGAATTGCTCCGTAGCGCTTACGATGCCATCACTGCATCCGCTCCCCGGCGACATGGGGGCCGAGACAACACTGTCGGCGCAGTAGCTCAGTGACCTGCGTCTCGCCGAGTCCGAAGCGATAACCGGACTGAGGCCGATCTCCACGCCAAAGCAGGGAAAGTTCTGGAGGCAACGGTGAATTACGCCGTGGCCGCCCCTATCCGAGTTCGCGGCGACACGGCATGGAGATCGACATGACCACTGAACACAACGCCCAGCGTCTTCCCGAAACCGGCTTCCTTCGCCTTCCGCAGATTATCGGCGATCCGAAGACGGGCCTTCCTCCCCTCATCCCCGTCAAAAAAACCTGCTGGTGGGATGGCGTCAAATCCGGGCGCTTCCCTAAGCCGGTGAAACTCGGCCTCCGCGTCACGGCATGGCGCGTCGAAGACATCCGCGCACTGATTGCTGCGGCATAAGGTGGCCGAAATGATAGCCCCACTCAACTCTGCCGTGACGTCAGACGATTATGCCGACCTGCCTGAGGCGATGCGCGCTGCGCGGCGCTGGCTGCTGTGGCGATCAGAACCCAAACCCAACCCGGCGAAGAAGCCGGCCAAGGTGCCCTACTACGCCAACGGAAAGCGGCGTCACGGCGAATTAGATACGCCCGCCGACCAAGCGGATTTGGCAACGTTCGACGAGGCGGTGCGTGCGCTGCAAGGCGGCGGCTATTCCGGGCTGGGCTTCGCTCTCGGGCCGGATGGTACGGGCCAACACTGGCAGGGCATCGACCTCGATGATGTGCCGAATCGCCCGGCCCTCGAACTGCTTGTCGATGACCTACCCGGCTATACGGAGCGCAGCCCCAGCGGGACAGGCATGCATGCCATTGGCTATGGCCGGCCGTTCGACTCACTCATCAGCAACAGTAGCGGCATCGAAGCCTATGCGCACAAGCGATTCTTCACAGTGACGGCAGCAGAGGCCGGGCTGCATGACCCCGTCTGTCTTGCCAACTTCATGGAGCAGCGCCTCAAGCCTCTGCATTCGCCCGAACAACCGACAACCGGAACGGAGCGACCCGACTCGCTGCCGTATGAAACCGTCTCCCCGGAAGTCCTTACAGAGTTGCGTAGCGCGCTGCTCTTCATGCGGGCCGATGATCGCGGTCTATGGCAGCGTATGGGCCATGCCTTGAAGACCTTGGGCGATGTCGGGCGCGGCCTGTTCCTCGAATGGAGCGCCACTTCGGAAAAGTTCGATCCAGCCAGCGATGCCCGCACATGGGAGAGCTTCAAGCCATCGCGCACCGATTGGCGGGCCGTGTTCGCCGAGGCCCAGCGACAGGGATGGACAAACCCGCTCAGTAACGCGGCGCGGGCGGCGCAAGGGGATGCACCGCTCACGGTACCGTCGCAAGCCGTCGAGCTTCTGCGCGCCTGTGACATCGTCCCCGAGCCGATTGCCTGGCTTTGGAATGGCTGGCTGGCGGCAGGCAAGATGCATGTCTTCGGCGGCGCCCCCGGCACCGGCAAGACCACGATTGCCCTGGCGCTCGCCGCCATCTTGTCGCGTGGTGGACAGTGGCCCGATGGCAGCCGTTCGCCGGTCGGGCATGTGGTGATGTGGAGTGGCGAGGACGACCCTGCCGACACCCTGGCCCCGCGCTTGATCCTGGCCGGTGCCGACCTCACCCGCGTCCATTTTGTGTCCGAGATGCGCGAAGGCAATACACGCCGTGCTTTCGATCTGGCGCGCGACCTGGTACCGCTGCGACGGAAACTGTTGGAAGTTGGCGACGTGCGCTTGCTGATCGTCGATCCCATCGTTTCGGCGATCACTGGCGACAGCCACAAAAATGCCGAGACCCGGCGCAATCTGCAAC
>PFGT01000032.1:0-287 GCA_002782005.1 Hydrogenophilales bacterium CG12_big_fil_rev_8_21_14_0_65_61_21
GGCGCGGCGACGGTGACCGTCGCACTGCTGCTGGCCGTGCTGGTGCCGTCGCTGATGGTGTAGCTGATGCTGGCGGTGCCGCTGAAGCCGGCCGCCGGGGTGAAGGTGACCGTGCCGTCTGGGTTGACTACTACCGTGCCTTCGGCCGGCGCAACGCTGGCCGCCGTCACCGTCAGCGGGTCGCTTTCCGGATCGGTGTCATTGGCCAGTACGCTGATCGTCACCGGGGTGTCGGCTGGTGTCGTCGCGCTGTCCGGGTTGGCGACCGGCGGCTGGTTGACCGGCGC
>PFGT01000032.1:295-1970 GCA_002782005.1 Hydrogenophilales bacterium CG12_big_fil_rev_8_21_14_0_65_61_21
GGGGTGTCGGCTGGTGTCGTCGCGCTGTCCGGGTTGGCGACCGGCGGCTGGTTGACCGGCGCGGCCGCAACGTCCACGGTCACCGTGGCGGTGTCGGTACCGCCTTTGCCGTCGCTCACCGAATAGGTAAAGGTATCCGTGCCAACAAAGCCGGGATTGGGGGTGTATACCAGTTGCCCGCCGACCAGGGTCACCGTTCCGTGGGCACCCTGACCAAAGCCACCGATACTCAAGGAATCACCATCGGGATCGCTGTCGTTGCCGAGCACATTGATGGTTACCGGGGCATCCTGATTGGTCGACGCGGAGTCGTTTTGGGCGCTCGGCGGGGCGTTTTCGTTCACGCCATTGATGACCACAGTGACGGTGGAGGGCGTGCCGTCCACGCCGGTGACTGTAAAGACCTCGGTAAGCGTATCGCCCTGGTTCAGGTCCTGAACCGCCGGATCGCTATTGTTCAGGTGATATACCCAGTTGCCGTTGGCATCGATGGAGAAGGTGCCGTGCGCACCCGCCGTATTAGCCTGCGGGGTGAAGTGCTCGTCCTGCGGGCCATCGACGTCGCTGATGGCCAGGTGGCCCGATGTGACCAATACCGTGTCTTCAGTAACCTGCCCCTGCCCCGGTGCAATGATGGACGGATCCTGCACCGGGGTAATGACGATATCGACAACAGCTATCGCCGTGCCGCCATGGCCGTCGTCAACCAGGACATCGAAGCTGTCGTTACCGTTGTAGTTGGCGTTGGGTGTGTAGGTATAGGAGCCATCCGGATTCACGCTCACCGTGCCGTGTGCGGGGTTGGATGCCTGGGTGTAGACGAGCGCATCGTTTTCGGGATCGGTAGCCGTGACCTGGCCCGAAACCGAGGTGTCTTCGGGGATGGTATGCAGGTAATGCCCGGTAGCCGGGTCCAGATTGGGATCAATCTGGGGCGGGTTGGCGCCGTTCGGGATCGTTCCGACCACCGGGGTGTCGTTGCTGCCGGTCACGGTCAAGGTCAGCGTCGTGGTCGCCGAGGCGCCGGCCGGGTCCTGGATCGTGTAAGTAAACTGTTCGACGACGGTCTGCCCATTGCCCAGCGACTGGGCATGGTAATTGGGGGTATAGGTGTAGCTGCCATCGGCATTCAAAACCAGATCGCCCCAGGTGCCGGCAATCACCGTGCCGACCGAAACCGGTGACGTCGGCACAAGAATCCCCAAGGCCACGCCGGTCACGCTCAGCACGCCGTGTTCGGGATCGCTATCGGCGCTGGTCAACAGATTGGAATTGACACCGCTAATCACGTTGCCGATCACTGAGGGCGTATCTTCGCCCAAGGTCTGGGCATCGGGATTGGCCACCGGCGCCTGGTTGATTACGGCCGGACCATGAGGCTGCTGAATCTCGGCGCTCTCGGCGGAATATTGGTACTCCAACCCGGACACACCCTCACTGATGCGCAGTAGACGGACAAAATCGTTGCCCGAGTCTTGAGGACCATTGATGCCGGCGGCTGGCGAGGCCAAGACGTCATCAATGTTGCCGCCACGCTCGATCGCCTGGATGATGCTGTTCACCTCCGCCGTACCGATGGCCGCATCGGCGGGCTGAGCATGGAATTCATAAGTCACGTCCGGGGTCAACTGGAACGCCTCATTGGGCAGGACCATCATCTGGTGACCATCCTTGA
>PFGT01000006.1 GCA_002782005.1 Hydrogenophilales bacterium CG12_big_fil_rev_8_21_14_0_65_61_21
CGGAGTATCTGCGCTGGGAGGCCGAGCGGCCCGGCAAGCATGAGTTCGTGGCCGGCGAGGTATTCGCCATGGGCAGCGCCACGCGGCGGCATGTGACGGTATCGCTCAATCTCGCCGCCGCCCTCGACGATGCGCTCGCGGATACGCCTTACCGCGCTTACATGGCCGGCATGAAGGTCGAGGCCGCGAAGGATGCCGCCTATTTCTATCCAGACGTGCTGGTCACTTGCGACCCGGACCGGAAGGCAGTGGAACTCTCCCGCCGGGGCGAGGACGGCTTGTGGGTGTTGCTCGACATCGCCGCCGATACGCCGCTGGAGATGGCCAGCATCGGCGCGACGGCGGCCTGGGAGAGGCTGTTTCGAAATGTCGATTGAAGCCGAATTCCTCACGGTGGAGACACGGAGGCGATAATGCCGCTGTGCGCTCTGCTGCTCGACTTCAACTCCTACTTCGCCTCGGTCGAACAGCAACTCCGGCCCGATCTGCGCGGTAAACCACTGGGTATCCTGCCGGTGGTCGCCGAGACCACTTGTTGCATCGCCGCCAGCCGCGAGGCCAAACAGTTCGGCGTCAAGACCGGCACCTCGGTGGCCGACGCCCGCCGGCTCTGCCCGAACATCGTATTCGTCGAGGCCAGGCCGGCCGTTTACATCGAGATGCACCACCGCCTGATGGCCATCGTCGACAGCGTCATCGCCATCAGCGAGGTCCTGTCCATCGACGAGGTTGCCTGCGACCTGACCGGCAGTTGGCGCCAGGAAGAGGTTATCCGCGCACGCTGCCTGGCGGTGAAGGCGCGGCTGCGGGAACAGGCCGGCGAGTGCCTGACCTGCTCGATCGGCATCGGTCCGAACCGCTTCTTGGCCAAGACCGCCTCCAACATGCAAAAACCGGACGGGCTGACCGTCATCCACCAGGCCGACCTGCCCGACATCTTGTACCACCTGCAACTGGGCGACCTGAACGGCATCGGCCGGGCCATGCTGGAACGGCTCAATCGCCACGGCATCTATACCGTGGCGGCGCTTTTCCAGGCCAGCCGGGAGCAACTGCGGCGGGTCTGGGGCGGCGTCGAAGGCGAGCGTTTTTACGACCGCCTGCGCGGTGTGGCGACGCCCCAATCGGCGCCCAGTCGGCGCGCCAGCATCGGCCATTCGCACGTCCTGCCGCCCCACCTGCGCCACCTCGCCGGCGCCGGGTCGGTGCTGTCCAAACTGACCCAGAAGGCCGCCCTGCGGCTACGCGCTGAAGGCTATCTGGCCGGCCGCCTGAGCCTTTGCGTCGCCTGGCGGCGCGACGATGCCTGGGAGGTCGCCGCGACATTCTCGCCGCTGTCCGACACCCTGAGCCTACTGCGCATACTGAATGGCCTGTGGGCCGAACGACCCAGCCATGGCGAACCAGTCAAGGTCGGTATGACCCTGTCCGACCTCCACCCGGCCGAGCAGGAAACCCTGCCCCTGTTTGCCTACGGCGCCGGCCATCCCGGCCTGGATACGGCCTTCGACCAAATCCGCCGAAAATATGGCAACGACGCGCTGTATTTCGGCGGCGCCTACCAAGCGGCCCACGAGGCGTCGATGCGCATCGCCTTCAGCCACATCCCCGACCTGGTACTGGAATCAGATGGCCGCGAGCACGGTTGAGTAGGTCGGGATTTATCCCGACAGCACGGGTTCCATGGGCTTTGGGGGGGCAGTGTACGGGTTGAAACCCGACTACAATTGCCACCATGTTCTTCGCAATCTCCGGCGTCACCGTTCCGCTCTGGCTGCCGCCTCTGGCGGCCTTCATCATCTCGTTCTTCACCTCGATGGTCGGGGTCTCGGGCGCCTTTCTGCTATTGCCGTTCCAAATGAGCGTACTGGGCTATGTCGCGCCCTCGGTATCGGCGACCAACCTGGTCTTCAATCTGGTCGCCATCCCCAGCGGCGTGTGGCGTTATGCGCGCGAGCGACGTATGGACTGGCGGCTGGCCTGGCTGATCGCCGCCGGCACGCTGCCGGGCCTGTTGGCCGGCTGGTGGCTGCGTGTGCATTGGCTGCTGAAGCCCGGCACATTCAAGTTTTTCGTCGGTCTGGTGTTGCTTGGCCTGGCGCTGCGCCTGCTGTGGAAGAACCGCCAGCGCGGCCAAAAAATGCCGGCGGCGGCAAGTTCGAACGGCAAGCGCAGGTTGACGCCGATCTTTTTCATCGCCCTGGTTATCGGCGTCATCGGCGGCGCCTACGGTATCGGCGGCGGCGCGATCATGGCGCCGGTACTGGTGGCCATCTTCCAACTGCCCATACATGCCGTGGCGGGCGCCGCCCTGTTCGGCACCTTTGTGACCTCGATCGCCGGCGTCACGTTGTATCAATTTCTACCCGCCCCGCCGGGGATCGAAACGCGGCCCGATTGGGCGCTGGGCATCCTGTTCGGGCTGGGCGGCGTGGCAGGCATGTATCTGGGCGCGCGCGCCCAGAAGCATGTGCCGCAACACCTGCTCGAGATCGGTATCGCGGCGGTGTTGACGCTGTTGGCGGGCGGCTATGTAATCGGCTACCTGCTTGGCGCGGCGCCCTGAAAGCGCTCCGCGATACATGACCGTCAAGCGCAAAAACCGGCTGCCGGTGGCGCTGATCGGTGCGAGCGTTGCGCTGCTGACTTTGTCGCGGCTGCACTATACGCAAATCGCGTGCCTGAACAATTGGCCCCATGACTAACTTCGCCCACCGACTGATCGCCTGGCAGCAGACGCATGGCCGCCATGACTTGCCCTGGCAGGTCGGCGACCCTTATGCCGTCTGGGTCTCCGAGATCATGTTGCAGCAGACCCAGGTGCAGACGGTGATCCCTTATTACGCTCGGTTCATGGCCCGGTTTCCTGACCTTGCCAGCCTGGCGGCGGCGCCCGAGGACGCGGTCCTGGCCTTATGGAGCGGGCTGGGTTACTACGCTCGGGGGCGCAATCTTCATGCCACGGCCAAGCGGATAGCGGCCAGCCATAGCGGCCTTTTCCCCCGCGATTTCGCGGCCATCGAGGCCCTGCCGGGGATCGGTCGTTCCACCGCGGCGGCCATCGCTGCCCTGGCCTTCGGCGAGCGGCGGGCGATCCTGGACGGCAACGTCAAGCGGGTGTTCTGCCGGTTGTTCGGCATCGACGGCTGGCCGGGCGAGAAGGCCGTAGCCGACCGCTTGTGGCGACTGGCCGAGGCGCTGCTGCCCGAGCGCGACATCGCGGCCTATACCCAGGGCATCATGGACCTGGGCGCGACGCTCTGCCGGCGTTCCAGACCCGATTGCGAATGCTGTCCATTCACCGACGATTGCCTCGCCCAGCGTCAAGGTCGAGTGGCGGAATTGCCGACGCCGCGCCCCCGCAAGGCACTGCCGGAAAAGTCGACGGCGATGCTGGTGTTGCTCCATGGCGGCGACATATTATTGGAGAAACGGCCATCGAACGGCATCTGGGGCGGGTTGTGGAGTTTTCCTGAATGCCCGCCCGGCAGTGACCCGGTCGGGGCCGCGCGAGCGCTGGGTTACGTAGCCGACTTGCTCGACGAGCTGCCGGAGTTGGACCACTGCTTCAGCCATTTCCGCCTGCGGATCGCGCCCAGACGGTTGGCCGTGGCCCGGCGCCCGGACAGCGCCGAGGAACCGGGCCGCGTCTGGCTGCCGCTGGCCGATGCCAGCCAGGCCGCCCTACCGACCCCGGTCAGAAAGATTATCGAGTCGCTGATTTAAACTGCGGGTTGCAATTGCGGCTGGCCATCGCCCTCGCGCAGACGCTGTTCCAGTATTTCCATGGTGGCGCGACCGATATAGTCGCTGCTTGGGTCATGGCTGGCCATCGCCTCCAGGTAGGCCTGAGCGATCATCGTGCCGAGCGGCTCGGGGTTATAGAGCAACCGCTTGATGGTAAACGGGTTGAGGGTCAGCGGGTCGTAACCCGGCTTTAGATAGCCCTCCGCGATCAGCCGCTTCTCGACCGGCGTGTTGGGCTGGATGCCAATGAAGAAGATGAACGGCAGCACGTTGTCACGGCCGAACATCCGGTACAACTCTTTGATCCGGTCGACGGTGGCCAGCAGCGTCGCAGGTGTCTCGCCGGGGGCATTGAGCGGCATGTAGAGCTTGATCTTCTGGTTGCTGTGGCCAGCCTCCTGAAATAGCTTGAAGGCCGCCATCTGCTGGTCAAGGCTGTAGCCCAGGGTCAGGCTGTCGACGATGTCCTGCGAACCGGTAAAGGACAGATCGACGCTGGTCAGTCCGCTAGCCAGCATCTTGCGGGCGATGTCGGCGGTGAGGTGATTGAGACGCAGATAGCCGGTCCAGCGGACATCGACCTGGCGCGCCAGCATCTCGTCCAGGATGGCCTCGACATGGCGCGTGCTGCGCAGGGTGGAGCAGAACTGGGCATCGGTGAACCAGATGCTCTTGACGCCCCAGACCTTGTTCAGCGTCTCGATCTCCTTGGCGACCTCGGCGGCATCGCGGAAGCGCTGGCGGGCGCCCTCGATCTTGTTGTACAGACAGAAATGGCATTGGAACGGGCAGCCGCGTTTGGTGTGGACACCAATGGTCTCGCCCAGGTACTCGCGGAAGCCGGAAAAGATGCTGTCAACATAGTCGAAATCGACCGCAGTCAGCCGGCTGAGATCGAAATTTTCCTCGGCCTCGCGATGCGTGACCAGGCCTTGGCGGTCCTTATAAAAGTAATGCCCAGCCGGGTTCTCGAAGCCATCGACGATCGACAGCATGGCCTCTTCACCCTCACCGACCACCACCACGGTGTCGGTCGGGCATTTCGCCGCAACATACTTGCCGAAGATCGACACCGCCGTGCCGCCCACCACGATGCGCGATTCAGGCAGTAGACGCCGAACCAGCTTCATGTAGCCGAAATTGTGTAGCCGCTGCCCGGCGTAGTCCCAGATGATGCCGATGGCATCCCAGGCGGCCTTGATCCGGCGCAAGGGATTCGGCGAGTGATCGAAGTTCATGACCACATCGAGCGCGTCGTTCTCCGGGTGCGGCCCGAAGGTCTGCATGTTGCGCCAGGAAAAGGCTACCACATCCGGCTTCAGTTGCTCGATCCGCTGTTTCAACGTTGCCTGGCGCTCGCCGGGCGGCACTAGGGCCAGGTCGAGCAGTTCCTGGCGAATGTCGGGCCGCTCCTTGTGGATGAAATCGGCGACATAAATCACCCCGCCCGGATAGATTTTCCATACCGGCAGGCGGACGTAAAGGACGGACTGAGCTGATCGGGACATGGGCTGACAGTATTAAAGATTTTCAGCAGTTTAATCTCGTACCCAAAAAAATGTAACTCTCAGCCTTGCCCAATAAAACATGAGCCTGAACGCGGTGTGCGTTGGCGAATTTGGCCTTACGTTGTCAAATATCCAGCGTCGCCGACCAGATCAGGGCATTCACATGGGCCAGATCGACCTGCTCGGCGGGCAAGCCAATGACCGCCGCGTACCGTTCCACCACCTGCTGATCGAACCGTTCGCAGGCCACGGCCAATTGCAGGTAAGGCGCATAGGGGCCTTGCCGCACCAACAAGGCCTGGGCCATCGTCTCAGGTAATTGCAGGGGGGCGATGGCCTCGGCCATGGGTCTATCGAGCAGGGCGTCGAGGTGGGACAGTATGCCGACGATGAACACGCCGCCAAGCTGACCGCGAGGCAAGCGATCCTGGCCCAGGTTCTCCATGAAACGGGCCCGCGTCAGGGCGTTTTGCAGCAGGGCGGCGTTGCGGCCATCGCCCTTGCCGGTACTGAACAGCAGCAAGGTCAACCAGCGGTACAGCGGCTCATAGCCCAGCCAGACCAGGGCATGGCCGATCGATTGTATGGTACGGCCGAGGCCGTTGGCGGACGAATTGATGTAGCGCAGCAGCCGATAGGTCATGGCGGCGTCGCGCTTGAATACCACCTCCAGCCTTTCGACGGGCGCCTGCTCGTGGGCCAGGTTGAGCAGTTCCATGACCTGCATGACGCCGCTGTCGAGCTTGCCCGTGCCACCGGCGCGTGGCTGGATCAGAAAACCGCCCTGATAAAGATCAAAGCCGAGCCGCCGGCAGACCTCGAAGGCCTCTTCCGAGTCGACGTTGGCGGCGATCAGACGCTTCACTCCCAGGCGGCGAAGTTGCTCGACCCGCTCGGCCAAGGCTATGGCATCGAGGCTGGAACTGTCCAGCCTCGCCAGCAGGCAAGCGGGCGGTAATATGGCGGGCAGTTCGCCACCATCGTCTTTCAGCAGGGCCAGGATGCCCATGCGGGACAGGTTTTCAGCAAGATCGAGCGCGGCTGTCGGCAAGCTCAGCGCAACCTTGCCGGCCGGCAGTTGGGCCAGCATCGGGTTGGTCAAACCGCTCGGCGCCAGATCGAGGACCATGAGCCGTTCGCCCAGCGCATTCTGGTATTCGAGATCAATGACGCTGGTCAACAGACGTTCGTCCCTGGCCTGGGCCAAGCTCTCGGCGCCGGGCAGTACTGGAACAAGCGCTCGGTCGCTGAGGCTAAGTTGGTAGCCGGCGACCCGGTAGCGGCCATCCAGCAGCGGTTGCCGGACCAGGTAGGGCAAACCAGTGTAGCGTTGCATTCTTTGGAATGCCTATATGTAAGCCCTTGTCGGGATTCAACCCGACAAACCGGGCATGTCAGCGGGGTTTTGTAGGTCGGGATTCATCCCGACGACGCGGGTTCCATGGGCCGGGTTGTCGGGATGAATCCCGACCTACGTCC
>PFGT01000102.1 GCA_002782005.1 Hydrogenophilales bacterium CG12_big_fil_rev_8_21_14_0_65_61_21
GACCCGGCCTACGAGGACATCGCCATCCAGTGCTACACGCAGTTTCTCAATATCGCCGCCGGCATATCAGGCAATGGCGACGGCGGACTGTCGCTGTGGGACGAAGCGGACGGCTTCTACAAGGACCTGCTGGTCGGCCCGGACGGCGAGCAGCGCCGCATCGATGTGTTCTCCTGGGTGGGCATCATTCCCCTGTTCGCCTGCGAGGTGGTGGATAAGCGCCTGATCCAGGCAGCGCCCCGCTTCGCCGCCACGCTCAAGGCGCATGGCGGTGGCGGCTTCGACGGCCATGTGGTGTGCGCCTGCCCGATGCACGAGAACGAACGCGGCGAGCACATCCTGTCCCTGGCCGACCCGGACAAGCTGGCGCGCGTGCTCGCCCGCGTGCTGGACGAAGGCCAGTTTCTGTCCCGCTACGGCGTGCGCAGCGTCTCGAAGCTACACGCCCGCTGGCAGGACCTGGGCGAGCTGCCCGGCATCGGCCGGGCGCGCATGGAGTATCAGCCGGGCGAATCCGCCAGCGGTCTGTTCGGCGGCAACTCCAACTGGCGCGGCCCGATCTGGCTGCCCACCAACTACCTGCTGATTCAGGCCATCGAGAAATACCACCGCTACCTGGGCGCCAGCTTCACCGTCGCCGCGCCCTGCCTGGGCGGTCAGGCCATCAGCCTGAAGGAGGTCGCCAACCTGCTTGCCGAACGGCTGGTGGACATCTTCCGTCGCAGCGAGGACGGCCTGATCCCGGCCTATCCCCCGGACTCGCCACTGCAACACGATCCGCATTGGCGCGACCTGCACCTGTTCCACGAATACTTCCACGGCGAGACCGGCCATGGCCTGGGCGCGGCCCATCAAACCGGCTGGACCGCCCTGATCGCCAACCTGGTGTTCCGCCGCTACCGGGAGGACATCCCCGAGTATTGGAAAACCCGCCGCACTTCGCCCGCAACGACCGAAGGAGAAAAACCATGAAACGCCAGATTGCCTGCCTGTTGTTATGTCTCATACCCATCGCCTCGCCGGCCGGCGACGGTCTGGTCGAGCGCACCAGTCCCTACCCGGTGGCGGAAACCCTGGATCGCATGGAGACGCTGTTGAAGGCCAAGGGTGTCAAGGTCTTCGCCCGCATCGACCACGCGGCGGAAGCGCAAGGCGCGGGGCTGACGCTACGACCTGCTCAACTGCTGATCTTCGGCAATCCCAAGGCCGGCACGCCACTGATGCAGGCTGCACCCAGCACCCAGCATCGGCCTGGACCTGCCCATGAAGGCGCTGGCTTGGCAGAACGCGCAAGGCCAGACGCATGTCACCTGGAACAGTCCTGAATTCCTGATCCAGCGCCATGGACTGGATGCCGCTTACGCCAAGAACCTGGTGGCCGTCAGCGGCTTGATCGAGGCCACGCTCAGATAGCGTTAGCAGCAACAGCCCGCCGCTTCGACCTTGCCGGCGTCGAACGGCAGGCCGCCACCGCAGCCGGCGAAGATTCCGTAATGCCGGCTGAAGTCGCCGATGAACTCGAAGTGCGGCCGGAAACGGGTCTCGCGCAGCATGCGCCAGGTATTGCCGCATACCGGGAACACCCGCCCAGCCTCGATGGCGTGGTGCTTGTCCAGGATGAAATGCCGTTCATGGCCGACGATGCCACCGTGGTAAATCACCGCCTGGCCGTAGTCCTCGCAATCCGGCTCCAGGCGCTCAAGCTTGAACAGGCGGTAGGTGGCGGAATGGAAACCGATGCCTTCGGTGAGCGCCGCCAGCACCGGGTCGGTGATGGCGATGGGCCGGTCTTCCACTAGGCGCGGGTCGGTAAAATCCGCGCGCCGCGCCAGATGCTGGAAGTCGTTCCAGTACAGCGCGCCGCCCAGGCACTCGCCGTAGAGCACCGGGTCGTTGCGCAATTTGGCCGGCACGCGGCGGTCCGCGTAGACGTCGGAGAAGTAAAACTCACCACCGGGTTTGAGCAGGCGCTGCACCTGGCGCAGCACGGCATCCTTGTCGGGCGAGAGATTGACCACGCAGTTGGACACCACCACGTCGAAGCTGGCGTCCTCCAGGCCCAGTTGCTCCAGGTGCTCGATGTAACCGAGGCGGAATTCGACGTTGTCGCGCGCAAATCCGAAGGCTTCACGGTGATAGGC
>PFGT01000054.1 GCA_002782005.1 Hydrogenophilales bacterium CG12_big_fil_rev_8_21_14_0_65_61_21
ACCTACTGGGCCGGCTTCATCCAGCAGACCAGCTATGTCGGGGTTATCGCCATGGGCGCGTGGATCGCCGCCACCACCACCGACCTCACCATGGGCGGGTTAATCGCCGCCGCCATCCTCTCCGGGCGCGTGCTCGGCCCGGTTGCCGCGCTGCCCGGCCTCATCGTGCAATGGGCGCACGCCCGCATCGCCCTCGACAGTCTGGAAAAGGTCTTCGCCCTGCAATGCGACAACCACGGCGTCGCCACACCGCTCGCACCCCAGACCCTGCACGGCGAATACCGCCTGCAACAAGCCGCCTTCGTCTATCCCGGCACGGCGGCCAACCTCGCCCCCGCGCTGAACATCCCCCAGATGCACATCCCCGCCGGCCAAAAAGTCGCGCTGCTCGGCGGCATCGGCGCGGGCAAGAGCACGCTGCTCAAAGTGCTGGCCGGGCTCTACGCCCCCGGCCACGGACAAGTGCTGCTCGACGGACTCGACATCCAGCAGATCGACCGTCTCCGCCTGTCCCGCAGCATCGGCTACCTGCCGCAGGACATCAAACTCCTCTCCGGCGCACTGCGCGACAACCTGACGGCAGGCCTCGATGCGCCGCCCTCCGACGACGACCTGCTCGCCGCCTGCAAAGCCACCGGCCTCATCAACCTGGTTTCCAGCCACCCGCAAGGGCTGGATTTACCCATCTTCGAGGGCGGCAAGGGTGTCTCCGGCGGACAGCGGCAACTCATCGCCATCACCCGCCTGATCCTGTCCCGCCCCGGCATCTGGCTGCTCGACGAACCCACCTCCGCCATGGACGACCAAAGCGAACAAACCGCGCTCAACGCCCTGCGCCAGGCCATCGCGCCCGAACACACCGTCATCCTCGTCGCCCACAAACCCGTGCTGCTCGACATCATCGAGCGCATCGTCGTCCTCGCCCCCGGCGGCATCGTCATGGACGGCCCGCGCGACGCCGTCATCGGGCAGTTGCGCCGGAATGCCCCGCCCCCGGCTGCGCACAAAGCCGAGCCACGCGCCGTAGCAGAAGGCGCCACCGGGAGCGCCGCATGAACCCGCGCGCCCCCCGGCAGCCCGCCCATAAACTAGCCTCCAGCCGCTGGATCATCCTGCTGGTCTTTCTCAGCCTCGCCGCGCTCGGCGCATGGGCCGGATTCTCCGAACTCGACCAGATCGCCCGCGCCCAGGGGCAGGTCATCGCCACCGCCCGCACCCAGGTGATCCAGTCCGCCAACGACGGCGTCATCGAAGCCGTGCTGGTGCGCGAAGGCGAGCGCGTGAAAAAAGGCCAACTGCTGGCCCGGCTCGACCGCAGCCAGGCCGAAGCCGCCTGGCGCGACAGCCTGGGCAAAGTGGCCGCGCTCAAGGCTGCGCTGGTGCGGCTGCAAGCCGAAGTCTTCAACCGGCCGCTGCAATTCCCCAAAGACGTGCGCGCCCACCCCGCCTTCGTGCAAAACCAGACCGAACTGTTCCAGCGCCGGCAAGGCGCGCTCAAAGCCGAGATCGCCGCCCTCGAAGAAAGCCTCGGTCTGGTGCGCGAAGAGCTGGAACTCGGCCAGAGCCTGCTCGCCAGCGGCGACATCGGCAAAGCCGAAGTCATCCGCCTGAAAAAGCAGGCCGCAGACCTCAAGGGCCAGATCACCAACCGGCGCAACAAATACTTCCAGGACGCCCAGGCCGACATGACCAAGGCCGAAGAAGACCTCTCTACCCAGCAACAAGCGCTGGTCGAGCGCGCTGCCATCTACGAGCGCACCGAAATCGCCGCCCCCGCCGCCGGCCTGGTCAAGAACATCCAGCTCACCACCCCCGGCGCCAAAGTGCGCCCCGGCGATGTCATCATGGAACTGCTGCCCACCGGCAGCGACCTCATCGTCGAAGCCAAACTCAAACCCGCCGACATCGCCTTCGTCCGCGAGGGGCTGCCCGCCGCCGTCAAACTCGACGCCTTCGACTACAGCATCTACGGCTCGCTCAAAGGCAAAGTGCGCTACATCAGCCCCGACGCCCTCAGTGAAAAGACCCAAAACGGCGACGCCATCTACTACCGCGTCCAGATCGGCCTCGACCCGGCCGCCCTGGCACAACGCAACCGCGCACGCAGCGGCAAACCCATCGAAATCCAGCCCGGCATGACCGCCACGGTGGAAATCGTCACCGGCCAGCAAACGGTGTTAAGCTACCTCACCAAACCCGTCACCAAAACCCTGTCCGAGTCCCTCGGCGAACGTTAGAACGTTAGTCTGAAAGGAGCCTTACCATGAAACCCGTTGAAGAACTGCTGAACACCATCGCCGCCAACCACGGTATCGAACTGCCCGCCAACGCCAAGCTGGCCGCAACCAGCCGCATGCAGTGGCGCAAGCATCTTGACGACGAAGACGACGCACAACTCGCGCAACAGGACGGCGCACCGGCGGACGACGTGCTGGCCGACGCGCAAGGGACGGCAGGATTGACAGATAATCAACCTATCCTGCTTGCCGATGCGGGGGCAGAGGCAGGAGCAGGAGCAGGAGCAGGAGCAGGAGCAGGAGCAGGAGCAGGAGCAGGAGCAGGAGCAGGAATAGGTCTCGGCACAATAGCACTGGGCGGACTGGCGGTCGGCGGCATCGCCCTGGCGGCAGGCGGCGGCGGAGGCAACAGCGCGCCACCGGTCGTTCCAGACACCACTGCGCCGACCGTTGCGCTGACCGCAGCCACTGACAATGTCGGTACGGTCACCGGCGTGGTCGCCTCCGGCGGCAGCACCGACGACAC
>PFGT01000104.1:0-4856 GCA_002782005.1 Hydrogenophilales bacterium CG12_big_fil_rev_8_21_14_0_65_61_21
CACATCGGTTTGGCGCTTGATGAGGAAAGCGGCGACGACCACGCTGAGCAGGCCGAAGCCCATCATCAGGTTGCCGGCCATGCTGCCGCCGGCTGTGGCGCCCAGCGCGCCATCGACCAACACCTTGGAACGCATCACCGCGTATAAGGCAACGTTGAGCAGTAGCCCCGAGAGCACGGCGGAGACCGGGGTGGGGCCTTCGGCGTGGGCGTCCGGCAGCCAGTTGTGCAAGGGCACCAAGCCGACCTTGGTGCCATAGCCTACCAGCAGAAAGACGAAGGCCAGTTGCAGCACCGTCGGCTCCAGTTGGGTCTTGACCGCGTTGAGGTGGGTCCAGAGCAGCGCAGTGCCGCCGGACCCCAGCACCTTTTCCGCCGCGAAGTACAGCAGGATGGTGCCGAACAGCGCCTGGGCGATGCCGACGCCGCACAGGATGAAGTATTTCCAGGCCGCCTCCAGCGAGGCTGGAGTGCGATAGAGCGAGACCAGCAGCACAGTGGCCAGGGTGGCGCCCTCCATCGACACCCAGAGGATGCCCATGTTGTTGGTGGTCAGCGCCAGCACCATCATGCCGATGAACACCTGATAGCTGCTGTGGTAGAGGCGCAGGCGGGCGTCGTTGAGTCGGCCGTGTTCCTTTTCGATGCGCATGTAGGGGCGCGAGAACAGCGCCGTGGTGAAGGCGACGAAGGCGGTCAGGGTGACCAGGAAGACGTTGAACGAGTCGATGAAGAACCAGCCATCGGCGACCTCCATCGGCCCATCGGTGATGATGCGGGTGGTCAGCACGCTCGCCGCGATCAGGGTCAACAGGCTGACCACGGCGTTGATTTCCGGCGCGTGGCCGCGGTTGCCCCAGAGCGCCAGGAAGAGGCCGCCGGTGAGGGGGATGCCGAGCACCCAGAAAATTTCCATGACTTATCTTTCCTTGAGACTTTCCATGTGCTTGAGATCCATCGAATCGAACGACTCGCGAATCTGGAAGGACATGATGCCGAGTACGAACAGGGCGATCATCACATCGAGGGCGACGCCCATTTCAACCACCAGCGGCATACCATAGGTGGCGCTGGTGGCGGCGAAGAACAGGCCGTTCTCCATGGCCATGAAGCCGATCACCTGAGTGATGGCCTTGCTGCGGGTAATCATCATCAGGAACGAAAGCAGTACACAGGCCATGGCGATGCCCAGGGTGGAGCGCATCACCGTGCCGGCCATCTGCGAGATCGGCATGGCCAGGTTGAAGGCAAAGATCACCAGGGCAATGCCGATCAGCATGGTGGTGGGGATGTTGATCATCGGCTCAACCTCGCGGTTGACATCCAGCCGCTTGACCAGGCGATAGAAGAACCAGGGCATGACCATGACCTTGAGCACCAGCGTCAGCCCGGCCGAATAATAGAGGTGGTGCTGGCCGGTGGACCAGGCGACGATGGCCGTGGCTAGGGAGAGCGCCGCGCCCTGCCAGGCGAACAGCGTTACCAGGCCGACGATGCGGCGCTGCGACAGCATGGCGAAGGCGATCAGCAACAATAGCGCGGCGAGCAGATTGATGAATTGCAGGTGGTAGGCCAGCGGCACGTCAAACCTCCAGCAGGAAATGGATCAGCATCCCCAGCACCGCCAGCAGAAAGGCGGTGCCGAGGAATTCGGGCGCCCGGAACAGGCGCAGTTTGGCGCTGATCGCCTCCAGCAGGGAGAGCAACGCCCCACCTGCGGCCAGTTTGACGACCAGGACCAGGATGGCCAGGGGCAGCGCCGTCAGGTCGCCGCGCGGGGCGATGCCCCAGGGGATGAACAGGGCGATGCCCAAGGCCGAATAGGTGAATAGCTTCAAGGCCACTGCCCACTCGATCAGTGCCAGGTGGCGCGCCGAATATTCCAGGATCATGGCCTCGTGGATCATGGTCAGTTCCAGGTGGGTGGTGGGGTTATCCACCGGGATGCGGGCGTTCTCGGCGGTGGAGACCATCCAGAACGCCACCGCCGCGAAGGCCATACTGGGATAGATGGCGAATTCCCGGTGCGCCAGGGCAGCGACGATGACTGGCAACTGGGTCGAATGGGAAATGAAGCTGGCGTTGAAGAACACCATCAACAGCGCCGGCTCGGCCAGGAACGAAACGAGCATCTCGCGGCGCGCGCCCAAGGTGCCGAAGGCGGTGCCGATGTCCATTGCCGCCAGGGCCTGGAAGGCCCGCGCCAGGGCGAAGATGCCGACCAGGGCGATGACGTCCGCCGCCGGCGAGAACGGCAGGTCGTTGGCGATGGTCGGCACGATACCGGCGGCCAGCGCCATGCAGGCAAAGATCAAATAGGGCGCGAAACGGAACAGCGGCGAGGCGTTGCGGGCGACTACCGCATCCTTGTTGAACAGCTTCTTCAGCGTGCGGTAGGGTTGGGTGACCGGCGGCGCCGAACGGCCTTGCAGCCAGGCCCGGCATTGGTTGACCCAGCCCATGAACAGCGGCGCCAGCGAGATGGCGATCAGGGTCTGGACGATTTGTAACAGGATGCCGGTGGTCATGGGGTCACCGCGTCACGAAAACAAGCAGGAAGATCAGGGTCATGAAGCTGTAGGTCAGGTACCACTGGATGTGGCCGTGTTGCAGGCGCCCGGCCTGGGCCGATAGCCAGTTGGTCAGGCGCGCGATGGGCTCGTAGAGCACGAACCACAGCTTATCCAGCGTGGCGCCGTGGTACTGCGGCTGGCGGTCGAATGGATCGGGGGTTTCCCGCTCCACGCGCATGAACGAGACGAAGATATGGCGGATCGGCTGACCGAAGCCCTGGGCGCTGTCCTGCATCCGGGCGTCCTGTTCCGGGTAGCCGCAATCCCATGGATCGCTGCGGCGCAAGCGGCCATGGTAGGTGCGGCGGACCCAGATGAAGGTCAGCAGCAATACCACCAGGACCACCACCAGGAAGATCAGCGGCGCGTAACTGGCGCGCTCGGCCGAGACCGGGGCGAGCAGCAGCCAGTTACCGTCGTTGACCAGACGCTGGTTGGTGATCAGACGTACCACCGGGGCAATCCAGGTGATGACCTGGGTCGGAAACAGTCCCAACAGCACGCAGCCCGCTGCCAGCCAGACCATGCCCAGGCGCTGCGGCCAGCTTGCCTCATGGGCATGTAGCAGCGCCGGATCGCGGGGCTGGCCGAGAAAGATCACGCCGAAGAACTTCACCATGACGTAAGCGGCCAGTGCGGCGGCCATGGCCACGGCTGCCGCCGCCACCGGGATCACCATATTGAGGTAGGGTTGAGTGAGGCCGGGCGTGAGCAAGAAGGCCTGCAACAGCAGCCATTCGGAGACGAAGCCGTTCAGCGGCGGGATGCCGGCGATGGCCAGGACGCCGATCAGGGTCAGCCAGGCGGTCCAGGGCATGATACGGATCAGGCCGCCCATCTGCCCCATCAGCCGCGTCCCGGTGGCATGTAAGACCGTGCCGGTGCTGACGAATAGCAGGCCCTTGAAGAAGGCGTGGTTGATGGAGTGATAGAGCAGCGCAGTCAGGGTAAGTGCAGCGAGGGCGCCCTTGCCGTCGGTGTAGAAGATCAAGGTCAGGCCGAAGGCGGCCAGGATAATGCCGATATTCTCGATCGACGACCAGGCCAGGAGACGTTTCATGTCCGATTGCACGGCGGCGAAGATGACCCCGTACAGGGCTGTGACCAACCCCAGCGCCAGGGCCAGGGCGCCCCACCAAGCAAGCTGGATGTTGAGCAGATCGAAGGTGACGCGCAACAGGCCGTAGATGGCGGTCTTCAGCATCACCCCGGACATCAGCGCCGACACCGGCGAGGGCGCCGCCGGGTGGGCCTCCGGCAGCCAGACGTGCATGGGCACCAGGCCGGCCTTGGCGCCGAAACCGAACAGCGCGAGCAGGTAAGCGGCCGAGGCCCAGAATGGCGTCAACGCGGCGCCGCGCATATAGCCGAAGGTGTAGTTGCCGTGGCCGCCCTGAAGTACGCCGAAACAGAGCAGTAAGGACACCGCGCCGACGTGGGCGATCAGCAGATAGAGAAAACCGGCGCTACGGATGTCCGGTATATCGTGGTCGGTGGTGACCAGGAAGTAGGACGACAGCGCCATGACCTCCCAGCACACCATGAAGGCGTAGGCGTCGTCGGCCAGCATCACCCCCGCCATACCGGCCAGGAACAAGTGATACCACAAGGTCAGCACAGCCAGGGGACCGGCCTCCATATGGCGAAAATAGCCGATCGCATAAACCGTCACTCCGAATGCCGCGCCGCCCAGCAATAGCAGGAAAAAGGCCGACAAGGCGTCGAGGCGCAAGTGGAATGGAAGGTCCGGTAGGCCAATGGGCAGGACGCTGGTCGACACCGGGGCAAGTAATCCGGCGACGCCCACGCCGGCGATAAACAAGGCGCCCAGTGCGCCTAGCGGAAACACCAGATTGGTTAGCAGCGAGCGTGAACGTTGCAGGAACAAGGCGGCGAAGCCCAGACCCAGCCAGTAAAGTATTCCGGCCCAGGCCCAGTCAACCGGATCAAGAGATGTCAGCAAGTTAGTCATGTAGTCGGACGCTCTGAATTTGGCCCAGGGTGTCCAGCAACAAAACCGCAGTACCGTAAATATAAGTATTTCAGCATTATCTTTTAATAGGCTTTAGGCAGTCAAATCCCGGCTGGCGCTGGTACGCGGTCAGGCCCTCTTGCCGATGGCTTCGAGGATGCCGCGCATCAGGTCGAGCGGGGTCGGCGGGCAGCCGCGGATGACGGCATCGACCGGAATGACATTGGCGACCGCGCCGCGTGAGGCGTAGCTCGTGCCAAACTCGCCGCCATCCGCACCACAGGCGCCGACGGCGATCACCAGCCGGGGTTC
>PFGT01000104.1:4876-10743 GCA_002782005.1 Hydrogenophilales bacterium CG12_big_fil_rev_8_21_14_0_65_61_21
GAGACCGGACCGGTGACCAGCAGCAGGTCGGCATGGCGCGGGCTGGCGACGAAATGCACGCCGTAGCGTTCGATGCCGTACCAGGGGTTGTTGAGCGCGTTGATCTCCAGCTCGCAACCGTTGCAGGAGCCGGTATCCACTTCACGGATGGCCAGGCTGCCGCTGAAGTGCTCGCCGATATGCGCTTTGAGTTGCTCGCCGACCTCGGCGAGGATGGGATCGATGGTCGGCGGCACAGGCTCGGTGACGATACCGATGCGCTGGATCTTGGCGAGGATGCGCAGCATTACAGGTCCTCCCCCGAATAGGAGCCGTTCACCGATTTGTTGCAGACCGGGAAGTCGGGAACGATGTTGTCGTGGATCAGCACTTCCAGCGCCGGCCAGGTGGTCCAGGACGGGTCGCGCGGGAAGAAGCGGGCGATGCGCCCGGCGTCGTCGAAGCGGACATAGCTGATGATTTCGCCGCGCCAGCCCTCGACGATGCCGATGCCTTCCGCCCCTCCCGCAGGGGTTGGCCAGTCGCCGCGGATCGCGCCGCCGGGCAGCCCGGCGAGCAGCGCCTCGATGAGATCGAGCGCGGCGAGGATTTCTTCGTGGCGTACCCGCACCCGAGCGTTGACATCGCCGGTGTGATGCAGCACGCCCTTGGCCTTCAACCGATCATAGGGCGGATAGGGCGCGTCGCGGCGCACGTCGAAGTACAGGCTCGATGCCCGCCCGACATAACCCATGCAGCCCAGCGTACTGGCCTGTTCCGGCGTCAGCACGCCGGCGCCGAGCAGCCGGTTGGTCAGCGAAGGCGAGTCGTAGAGGATGGCCATCAGCCGGCCGACCTGTTGGCGCAACGCGGCGGCCTCCGCGCGCATGGTGGCGATGAAGCCTGTCTCCAGATCGGTCGCGACGCCGCCCGGGACGATGCGATCCATCATGAAGCGGTGGCCGAAGGCTGTGTTCGATACGCGTTGCCAAGACTCGCGCAGCCGCCCGAATTGATAGAAACCGAAGGCGAAGCCGACGTCGTTGACGATGGCGCCGATGTCGCCCAGATGGTTGGCGACCCGTTCGCGCTCGCACATCAGGGCGCGCAACCAGACGGCGCGCGGCGGCGGCGTCAGTCCCGCCGCCCGCTCCATCGCCATGCAGGCCGCCCAGGCGTGCGCCACGGTAGAATCGCCTGAGACACGGCCGGCCAGGCGTGCCAGGCCGGCCGCATCGCGGCCTTCGGCGATCTTCTCGGTGCCCTTGTGGGTGTAGCCGAGACGCTCTTCCAGATTGAGCACGGTCTCGCCTACCGCCTGAAAACGGAAGTGCCCCGGCTCGATGATGCCGGCATGGACCGGCCCGACCGGTATCTCATAAACACCGCTGCCGTGGGCGGCAAGAAACCGGTATTGATGGTCGGCCTGCGTCTGTGCGGGCGGCCGACCAGCCACAGGAAAATCGCGGCGCAGCGGATACTCCGAACTCTTCCAGGCCCGGTGCCGGGTCCAGCGGCGCGCATCCGGATGGTCGGAGAAGGCGACCCCGAACATATCCTGGGTATGCCGCTCGGGCCGGTCGGCGGCTGGATAGTACGGCGTATGCGAGGGCAGCATCGGGTGGAGACGGGTCACCGTCGTGCGCGCCAACAGGTAGGCGCCGGCCTGCTCGAAGCAGGCGTTGATGCGCAGCACATCGTCCAAGTCCTCGCCCCAGCCGGCCGCCCAGCGGCAGCCCCAATCGTTGGCTTCCTGGCCGAGACGGCCCCAGTCGTCGTTCGCCACCACGATGACCCGCGCCGGCGCCGGCGGCGGAGTGGCCGGAATCTCGACGGCAACGCCGGCCTCGGCCAGGCGGTCGATGAACGCGGCGAACGGTATCCTTGCGGTCATCGCAGCGCCGCCCCCGAGATCAGCAGCGTGGCCTGCTCGAACCAACCCGACAGGAAGGTCGGCAGGGAAAGGCCGAGCCATAGCACCAGCGCCAGATGGATCGCCACCGGCAGCATATTGGCCTGGATCGGCTTTTGTCCGGCCGGCGGCTCGCCGAACACCATCGGCTGCAGGTGGCGGAACAGGCCGGCGAAGGCCACGCCGAAGCCGAACAACAGCGGAATGGTCAGCCAGGGCCAGGACTTCATGGTGGCCATCAGCAACAGGAATTCGCTGATGAACACGCCAAAGGGCGGGAAGCCGGCGATCGCCACGGTGCCGATCAACAGTCCCCAGCCGACGGAAGGCTGGGTGCGGATGAGGCCGCGAATCCGGTCGATGCGTTGGGTACCGGCGATTTGCGAGGCGTAACCGACGGTGACGAAGATGGCCGATTTGGTCAGCGAGTTCATGGTCATGTGCAGGAGCGCGCCGAAGGTGGCGAGCGGCCCGCCGATGCCGAAGGCGAAGGTCATCAGCCCCATGTGCTCGATCGACGAGTAGCTGTACATGCGCTTGATGTCGTGCTGGCGGTGCAGGAACAAGCCAGCGACGACGAACGACAGCAGGCCGAAGCCCATCATCAGGTGGCCGGCGAGTTCCATGTGCAACGAGGCGTCCACCAGCATCTTGAAGCGCACCAGGGCATACAGCGCGACATTCAGCAGCAGCCCGGAGAGCACGGCGGACATCGGCGTCGGGCCTTCCGAGTGGGCATCCGGCAGCCAGTTGTGCAGCGGCACCAGGCCGACCTTGGTGCCGTAGCCGACCAGCAGGAAGACGAAGGCCAGCGACACCACCGCCGGGTCCAGGCCGCCGGCCGTGGTGTCATGCAGCACGGTCCAGAGCAGCGTGTCGCCGCGCTCGCCGCCCGGCCGGTTCTCGGCGGCGAAGTAGATCAGCACGGTGCCGAACAGGGCCTGGGCGATGCCGACGCCGCACAGCACGAAATATTTCCAGGCCGCCTCGATCGACGACGGTGTGCGGTAGAGCGAGACCAGCAGCACGGTAGTCAGGGTGGCCGACTCCATGGCCACCCACATGATGCCGAGATTGTTGGTCGACAGCGCCAGCAGCATCGAGAACAGAAAGCCCTGGTACATCGAGTGGTAGAGGCGCATGCGCCGGTCGGTGACGCGGCCGCGCTCGACCTCGTGGCGCATGTAGGGGCGCGAAAAGATCGACGTGGTCATGCCGACGAAGGCGGTCAGGGTGACCAGATAGACGTTGAAGGCGTCGATGTAGAACATCCGGCCGGCGGACAGCCGCGCGCCGTGGTCGAAGACGTCCAGCGCCAGGGCCAGCGAGGCGGCGAAGGTGACGGCGCCGGTGGCCACGTTGAGCCAGCCGGCCAGCGCGCGGTGGCCGGTAAAGGCGAGCAGCAGCCCGCCGACCAGCGGCGCCAGCAGGGTGATTTCGAGCATCATCATGGCTGCTCCACCTCCGCCGCTTCCGGCAAGGGCATCGCCTCGTCCGTCTCGGACAGCCCGTTGAGGTGGCTGACGTCGAGCGAGTCGAACGAGTCGCGCAGGTGGAAGAAGAACACCCCGAACACGATGGAGGCGACCATGACGTCGAAGGCGACGCCGAGTTCGACAATCAGCGGCATGCCATAGGTCGATACCACGGCGGCGAAGAACAGCCCGTTCTCCATCGACATGAAGCCGATCACCTGGGCCATTGCCGTTTTGCGGGCGATCATGATGAGCATGCCGAGCAGTTCGACGGCGATGCTGACGGCGATGGTGTTGCGGGTAGCCAGGCCGGACAGATGAACAATCGGCACGGCGATGAAGTAGCTGAACACCACCAGACCGGCGCCGCCCAGCAGCAGCATGGAGGGGTGGGTGATGGACTCGGTCTCATAATTCATGTTGAGCCGTATGCTCAGACGGTAGAGCAGCCACGGGATCAGCCCCACCTTGAGCACCAGCGTTAGCGCCGCCGAGATGTAGAGGTGGGGATGGTTGGAAACGAGGGCCACCAGTGCGGTCACCACCGCCAGCAACAGCCCCTGCCAGGCGAAGGTATAGATCAGCGGCTGGATGCGCGGCTGGGCGAGCATGACGAAGGAGGTGAACAACACCAGGGCGGCGAAGACGATGATGGCCTGGCTGTATAGACCGAGACTGGTCAGTTCCATTTAACTTCCCGTTTCCAGGACGATGCTGGTGAGCATGCCGAGCAGGGCCAGCAGGAAGGCAAAGCCGAGAAACTGCGGCGCCCGGAACAGGCGCATCTTGGCCAGCACCGACTCCCAGGCCGCCAGCAGCATGGCGAGCAGCATCACCTTGGCCGTAACGGCGCCGACGCCGACGGCCAGCGAGACGGCATCGAAGTCGCGGGCAATGCCCCAGGGGAAGAAAAAGTCGACGATCAGCACCGCATAAATCATCAACTTGATCTGGCTGGCCCACTCGATCAGCGCCAGGTGGCGGCCGCCATATTCCAGGATCATGGCCTCGTGCAGCATGGTCAGTTCGAGGTGGGTGGCCGGGTTGTCCACCGGGATGCGGCCGCACTCGGCCACCGCCACCATGGCCAGCGCGAACAGGGCGAACAGGAACGACGGGCGCAGCACCACGCCGGCCTGTAGCACGGTCTCCGTGGCTGTCGACAGGTTGGTCGTGCCCGCGGTCATGGATAGCGTGAAGACCACCATCAGCATGGCCGGCTCGGCCAGCGCGGCGACCGTCATTTCACGCGAGGCGCCCATGCCACCGAAGGCGGTGCCGATGTCAAGCGCGGCCAGGGCGGTAAAAAAGCGCGCCAGGGCGAAGAAGCCGACCAGCACGATCAGGTCGGCGATGGCGGCGGTGGGCAGGTGCACGACGATGAGCGGCACCGCGGCGGCGGCCAGCCCGGTCGCGCCGAAGACGATGTAGGGCGTGGCGCGGAACAGCCAGGAGGCGTTCTCGGCCAGCACCATGTCCTTCCGCATCAGCTTGGCCAGATCGCGGTAGGGTTGCCACACGGTCGGCGCGGCGCGGTTCTGTAAGTGGCACTTGAGGCGCTTGACCCAGCCCGCCAGCAGCGGCGCGGCGGCGATGAAGATCAGCGTCTGCGCGGCGGCCAGGGCCCAGGCAATCGACAGGCTGCTCATGGCTAGGCTGTTCATAGGCTGACGATCCATAACAGGAAGACCAACGTGCCGAACGAGTATTTCAGGTAGGTATGGATGCTGCCGGTCTGGATAAAGCCGATGCGCCGGGCGGCATCCAATATCAGCCGACCGATCGGCTGATAAACCTTGAGCCACGACCAGTCCTGCACGTGCAGATGGTGGCGGATGCCGGTCACGCGCGGAATCGGCCCGGCGCCGGCAGTCGTCGTTTCGACCGCCTCATCGACCTTCCAGACCGCGCCGAACACGCGCCGGATCGGCTGGGTGAATGAAGTCGAGGTGTATTCCATGCGGTGGGTCAGGCTGCCGAAGCCGCAGTCCCAAGGGTAGCAGCGGCGGGCGGGGGCGGCGCCGCGTCTGAGGAACAAATAGCCCAGGCCGTACACCACGACCAGGGCGAGTAGGACGAACGGCGCCGAATAGGATGCGCCCTGCGGCGAGACCGGCGTCAGCCAGAGCCAGCCCTGGGCCGTGGCGGCGGGCAGCGACGTGTGCGCCAGCAGCCGGGTGATCGGCGCCATGGCCTCGATCGTCAGCGTCGGCAGGACGCCCAATACCAGGCACAGGGCCGCAAGCCACCCCATGCCGAGCAGCATGCCCATGGGCACCTCGCGGGCGTGGGCGACATGGCGGGTGCGCGGCTTGCCCAGGAAGGCGATGCCGAAGGCCTTGACGAAACAGGCGGCGGCCAGCGCGCCGGTCAGCGCCAGCAGGGCCGCGGCGATCGGCATGATCATGCGCAGCACGCCGTTGTCCAGCGCCGGCACCTGCAAGGCGGTCTGGAAGGTCAGCCATTCCGAGACAAAACCATTGAACGGCGGCAGCGCCGAG
>PFGT01000046.1:0-938 GCA_002782005.1 Hydrogenophilales bacterium CG12_big_fil_rev_8_21_14_0_65_61_21
TCCGCCTTGGCCTTGGCATCCAACCATTGCTTGGTCGCCGGCAAGGTAATGCCCTGGGCATCTTTTTGCACCTTGTTGTGACAGTCGAAACACAGTTCGGGCGGCTCCTTCCTCAGCATACGGGGGTTTTCTTCCTGATGCGGATGGTGGCAATCCAGGCATTTCCCGGTCGCCACCGGGCCATGCACCACCTTGCCCTTGAACATATCCTCGCCATGACAGGTTTGACAAAGCTGCGGCAGCGGCGACTTGAGCAGCTTGGCCTGATCCGACTGGTGGGGGTCGTGACAACTGGTGCACATGCCGGACTCGAACGGCATATGCCGAACCTTCTTGCTCGGCGCCTGTTCGTCATGACACTCAAAACAAATATCGGAGATGTTGTCCGGCTGCGGCTTGAATGCGTGTTTGTCGGCAGCGGCGGGTTTATGGCAGAACTTGCAGTTCTGGCCGGTCGCGGCGGCCGGGTGGATATGCTTCTGTTTACCGTAATCCTGGTGGCAGCTCGCGGTGCAGGACGCCTCGGTATCGATCTTGGCCGGCGGTCCGGCCAGTATCGGCGACATAAAACCCAGGCCGACCAACGACAACACACCGACGCCGATATATACGGCGTAGTTTCTCAACCCGTTGTTCCGATTATCCATTGCTTGCATACCCTTACAGGACCGCCGGTCAGTCTACCATAGCAACCCGGCTTAATGCCCACGAATACAGGCCCGACAGGCCAGCGCGCCAGCGCAATTTGGTCGGACTTCGGTGGCAAAATAAAGTTCAAAAAGGGAGTAATTTCAAATCCCCCTCATCATGGTTTTGTAGGTCGGGTTTCAACCCGACCTACCACCACCGCCCGTGGAACCGGGGCTGTCGGGATGAATCCCGACCTACAACATACGGCTACGTCACGCGTAGGTCGGGTTTCAACCCGACCTGCCACC
>PFGT01000046.1:959-6865 GCA_002782005.1 Hydrogenophilales bacterium CG12_big_fil_rev_8_21_14_0_65_61_21
GAATCCCGACCTACAAAACGCAAAAAAAGGGCCCGATTTACCGGGCCCCTTCCTTTCTTGCCTATAAAGGGTGCTACATCCGCATTACTTGATGTGGCAGGTCAAACACAGACCAGAAGGCACGCCGCCTTCGGCTGGACTATTCGCCGTGCGCAGCAGGTGGGTGCCGGGGATCGATTCCTGGTCGTGCACGTCATGGCAGGTCGAGCACTGCACCTTGCCGTTGTCGAGGGTGGAGGCTATCGTCTGACCCTTGGCCCAGGTCGCCGTGGCGGGATTGGCGAAGTTCTTGCCGTCACCGGCCTCGCCGGCCGGGAAGGCAACGGAGATCGGGTGGGTGCCGCGCAGATCGAGGTTGGCGCCGTCCTGGAACCAGGGGACGACCGTCAGGCCATGCAGCATGCGCATGGTATTGGTGCCGTCGCTGACATACTTGTCGAAGGCATCCATCGCCACCGTGCCGTCATGGCAGCCCAGGCAAAGCTTGGAGTGGCCGTCCGGCTGGGCCGACTGTGTACCGGTCAGGGTCTTGCTCCAGGTATTGTTGTACATGGTGTAAGTCGCGCTGCTGACATCGTGGTTCCACAACAGGCCGTTCAGATAACGCTGCGAGGCGCGGGCATGGTCGTGCGGCACGTGGCAGACGCGGCAGATCTCACCGCTGTCGTTGATGATGGGTCCGACATCACCGGAGACGAAATTGTGCGCACTCAGTGGCTGAGCGATACCCAAGCCCTGCGCTGTCCCTGTCTCCGCGCACAGTGGCGTGGACACGACCGTTAGCAGTGCCAGCGCGGCGTAACGTAATTGGTTTCCCTTGCTGTCGTTTCTATGCTTCATTGTCAATCGCTCCTTTTATTGTTCTCTTGCCTATCCGGTTAATGACCGATCGCGGCCAAAGCGGCTCCCACGAAACCTTGTCGGGTTTCAACCCGACAAACCACCGCCCGTGGAACCCGCGTCGTCGGGATAAATCCCGACCTACAAAACGCAAAAGAGGGACCCGATCGATTGGGCCCCTCCCTTGTTTCTTCCCAATAAAAATCTGGGAAGGGCGCTACATCCGTATTACTTGATGTGGCAGGTCAGGCACAGGCCGGAAGCGGTACCCGTGGCGGCGGTTTGGCCGGTGCGCAGCAGGTGGGTGCCGGCAACCGATTCCTGGTTGTGCACGTCATGGCAGGTGGAGCACTGTACCTTGCCGTTATCCAGGGTGGAGGCCACCGTGCCGCCGTTTGCCCAGGTCGCCGAGGTCGGGTCGCGGAACTGCGTGTCGCCCGCGGGGAATTGAATGGACAACGGGTGAGTACCACGCAAGTCAATGTTGGTGCCATCAGTGAAGTTGGTGACCTTGGCATCGGGGCTGTATTGGTTGGCGAAGACAACGCCGCCGGCATACTTGTCGAAGGTGTCGACGCCGACCGAGCCATCGTGGCAACCCAGGCACAGCTTGGCGGTGCCGTCCGGCTGAGCGGACTGAGTGCCATTGAGGGTCGAACTCCAGGCATTGTTGTACATGGTGTAGGTGGCGGAGCTGACGCCATGGTTCCACAACAGGCCGTTCAGGTAACGCTGCGAGGCGCGAGCGTGATCGTGAGGCACGTGGCAGACGCGGCAGATTTCCTTGCGGCCGTTCCAGCCGGTCGCCGAGTTTTCGTCGAAGGCTACATTGCCGCCGAGCACGCTGATGTTATCCGAGAAATCGTGAACGCTGCCGACGATGGTGGCGTGTGCGACACCGAAGGAACCTGCGCCCAGGGCCAAGGTCATCATTACGACTAGCTTTTTCATTTCAATGCTCCTAAAAAAACAAGAAAGGTCCAAATCCTTTGGGTTACCGGTTGGCGAATACTGCGAATCAGGAATTCTTGATTTGCTTATCCGCTTACCAGAACCACGGGCTTACCTATGCAAGGCCCGTGCCAGGGCATCAAATACTTATTTATCAATGAGTTGTGATTTTGACAGGACAGGGGTGGCGTGCCATTACGACATTGTCATTGTCATTTTGGCACGGTTTGATGGGTGCGCAGGTCGGGATTCAACCCGACCTGCCACCGCCGCCCATGGAACCGGCGCTGTCGGGATGAATCCCGACCTACTACACCACCGCTCATGGCACCCGCATCGTCGGGATGAATCCCGACCTACAACATACGGCTACGTCACACGTAGGTCGGGTTTCAACCCGACCAACCACCGCCGCTCATGGAACCGGCGTCGTCGGGATGAATCCCGACCTACAACACCACCGCTCGTGGCACCCGCGTCGTCGGGATGAATCCCGACCTACCTGGCAATTTTTTTTTGCGAAACCGCTAAAGTTTTTCCGCCGCCGGTCGTTAATGGCATCGGAAGCACAAGAAATAACGCTTCCGAACGTGTTCGAAAAGGCAAACCTGCCGAAAGGCAGGGACGCAAAGTCACCGTCTAAGGGCAAGCTGCATCGCCTATGACCGAGGGATTGCCGAAACCGTGAGCCCGCATCTGGCTCGTCGTTTCGCTGGCGCCAGGAAGTTGGCCGTCCAGTGTTTTAAGTTCCCAGACTTGCGTCGCAACCATTCGAACTCCCATGACCCAACGGGAGAATCAAAATGCGTGCGACTCATATCAGCCTCAACATCCTGCAAGCCTCGCTATTTGTGCTGTTCAACGCCCTGGCCGCCAATGCCCTGGCCGACGACACGACCTACCGCACGGCTGGCCATAACGACAGCGACCCGGTATGGGTCTGCGAGTACCTCAATGCGCCTGACGGCGATTTGTACATGCTGTGCAACGACAAGGTCAGCTTGCTGAAAGACGACCTGGTCGCCGACGACGAGGTTCAGCCACGGTCGGCCAAGAGCTTCCCGGTGTGGAGCCATCCCAGAAGCGAAGCCAGCGCCATCGATCTTGCCCAACGGGTGCTTTGCGACCCCCGTGAGATGTGCCGTGTCGAGATGGCATCGGGCTTTGGCAACCGGCAACTCGCCGGGCTGGATTGACCTTGGCCGGCGCCAGGGGTTAACGGCGGGCATGGCCCGCCGTTGGTCTTATTGAAGTTCCAGCCACAAAACCGCTGGTGCGGCGATATTATTCCGTACCTCCTGAACGATGACCTGGCATGAACACGCCCACACCCGCCGAAATCAACCCCATTGTCGCCTTGTTCAATGCCGGGCGTTATGCGGATATGGAATGCCAGGCGCGCTTGTTGACCAAGTGCCATCCGGATTCAGGGTTTGCCTGGCAGGTGTTGGTAACAGCCCTGCTGGCGCAAGGTAAGGATGCCCTGGCCACCTTGCAAAAGGTCACGGAACTTTTGCCCGACGATGCCGAGGCGCATTACAACCTGGGCGTTACCCTGCAAGGTATCAGACAACTTGATGGCGCGGTGGCGAGCTACCGCAGGGCGCTGGCGCTCAAACCCGATTATGCCGGGGCGCACAACAACCTGGGGGCCGCCCTGCATGACCTCGGACAACTCGATGGCGCGGTGGCGAGCTACCGTCGGGCGCTGGCGATCCAGCCCGACGATGCCGTGGCGCACAACAACCTGGGCACGGCCCTGAAAGACCTCGGACGACTTGACAGTGCCGTGGCGAGCTTTCGCCAAGCGCTGGCGCTCAAACCCGATTATTTCGAGGCGCAAAACAACCTGGGTAATGCTTTAAAGGACCTCAAGCAACTCGATGACGCCGTGGCGAGCTTTCGCCGGGCGCTGGCGCTCAAACCCGATTTCAAAGAGGCGCACAACAACCTGGGTAATGCCTTGAGAGACCTCGGGCAACTCGATGGCGCGGTGGCGAGCTTTCGCCGGGCGCTGGCGCTCAAACCCGATTTCGGTTTGGCGTTCAGCAACCTGTTATTCAGCCTTCTCCACAGCGAAGCGGCATATGCGTCGGAACTGTTTGCCGAACACCGCCGCTTCGGCGAACGGTTCGAGACGCCCCTGCGGGGCCGTTGGCCGCCACACGCCCGCGCACAGAACCCGGATCGCTGTTTGCAGGTGGGTTTTGTGTCGGGCGATTTGCGCAACCATGCCGTGGCGTACTTTATCGAACCGGTGTTGGCGCATCTGGCGGGGCGGCCACAGCTATCGCTGCACGTCTACTCCAACCACCCTGTCGAAGATGCCGTCACCCGGCGTTTACGAGGGTATATCCCCCACTGGCAGCCGATTGTCGGCCTGTCGGATGCGGCGCTGGCACAGAAGATACGAGAGGACGGCATCGACATCCTGATCGACCTCTCGGGCCACACGGCACATAACCGCCTGCTTGCCTTTGCCCACAAGCCGGCGCCGGTGCAGGTAAGCTGGATGGGCTATCCGGGCACCACCGGACTCAACGCCATGGATTACTACCTGGCCGACCGTTTTTTCCTGCCGCCCGGACAATTCGACGACCAGTTCAGCGAAAAAATTGTGCAGTTACCCGCTTCGGCCCCCTTCCAGCCAGTCGATGATGCGCCGCCGGTCAATGCCCTGCCTGCCTTGAGCAACGGTTATCTCACCTTTGGCAGCTTCAACCACACGAGAAAACTGAGCGCGGCGGTGATTGCCCTGTGGGCGCAAATACTGCGCGCCCTGCCCGGTTCTAGGATGGTGCTGGGCGCGATGCCTCAAGGCGACGGAAACGATACCCTGATCGAGTGGTTTGCCCAGGAGGGGATAGGTCAAGACCGCCTGAGCCTTTATCCGAATTGCCCGATGAGGGACTATCTGGGCCTGCATCATCAGGTTGACCTATGCCTGGATGCCTTCCCCTACCCTGGCGGCACCACGAGCTGCCATGCGTTGTGGATGGGGGTGCCAACACTGTCCCTGGTGGGGAGCACACCGGCAAGCAGGCAGGGGGCTATATTGCCGAGCCATGTTGGGTTAGAAGCGTTGGTCGCGGGCAACAAAAGCGAATTTGTGCAGAAGGCCCTGTATTGGGCCGACCACCTTGCCGAACTGGCCACGATACGGGATGGATTGCGGGCGCGTTTTGGCCAATCCGCGATGGGTCGGCCAGACGTCATAGCCGAGGCCCTCGAACGCGCCCTGCGCACCATGTGGCAACGCTGGTGCGCTGGCCAGCCGGCGGAGTCCTTCGAGGTGCCCCGGCTGTAGGTCGGGTTTTAACCCGACCAACCACCGCCGCCCGTGGAACCGGCGCTGTCGGGATGAATCCCGACCTACAACACCACCGCCCATGGCACCCGCATCGTCGGGATGAATCCCGACCTACAACATACGGCTACGCCACGCGTAGGTCGGGTTTCAACCCGACCAACCACCGCCGCTCATGGAACCGGGGCTGTCGGGATGAATCCCGACCTACTGGATGCGGTATGCTTTTGTAGGTTGGGATTTATCCCGACAAACCCCGCCAAAATAACGATGAGGTGTCAATGACCTACAACCTTCTTCGAAAAGGCCGCGTCGGACAGGTTGGCGGGGTGTATCACATCACTACCGTAACGCGCGGCCGGATCGCCTGTTTCGAATCGCTCGAAAATGGCCGCAAGGTGGTTCGCGAATTGATGGCCTTGCAACACACGGGGCGTGCGGAAACCTTATGTTTTATGCTGATGCCGGATCATCTGCACTGGCTGATGCAATTGCATAAAGGCAAATTGTCCGATGCCGTGAAATTACTGAAAGGGCGTTCCGCTCGGGCGATTGGCGCTGCCATCTGGCAACCGAATTACTACGACCATGGGCTACGCCATGACGAAGACTTGCGGAAAATAGCACGCTATATCGTCGCTAACCCACTGCGGGCAAAATTGGTAGCCCAGATAGGCGATTACCCGTTATGGGACGCAGTTTGGCTGGATGAGACATTGTCGGGATGAATCCCGACCTACAACACCCGGACACGCCATACGTAGGTCGGGTTTCAACCCGACCAACCACCGCCGCCCGTGGAACCGGC
>PFGT01000007.1 GCA_002782005.1 Hydrogenophilales bacterium CG12_big_fil_rev_8_21_14_0_65_61_21
TGAAAGGGACATTTCTACTTTGCAGGAAAGGGGACATTTCTATTTAGCGTTGACAATAAACAGGCGGGACTTGACAGGCTGCCTGTCCGGGCACATAGTCGTGGCCAGCCCGGCCTAGCCAATAGCCGTCACACGGGTCGCCGGGCATCAGGCTATTGAGCGGCCCTTCGACGTTCGCGCCATTTTCTCCGCCTAGCACGGCCCGGTAATGGTTGACCACTTTATCCATGTGTCTGGATTGCGGCGACAACCTGAGAACCCCAACGCTCGCCGCCACCATTTCAGCGAGCCGATGGGCCAGGGTGTAGACATGGGCGGATTGGGTCTGAATGCCATTCATGGTCAAAAAGGTCTCGCCTTCCCGGGTATTCAGGGTGAGACCATCCGGATGGTCCAGACAACGGAACTGGCAATCGTCTTTCTGCAAATTGTAGTGTCGAGCCGTGAAACAGCGGGCCGAATAGGCCAAGGGCAGACGACCATAGGCGAACGCTTCGGTCGCCATGCCGTCCGGCATGGGCATGGCCTTGAGCATGGCGTAGTTCATTTCCACCGGCGGCACCCAGCGTAGCGCACCCGACTCCGCCAGCATGGCCAGGGTTTCCGGGTTATAGACGTTTAGAGTCGGCCCCGCGACAAAGGCCATGCCCGCCTGAACGCAGAGCCGAACGGCGCCGTAGTCGTTGGCCTCGATCTTGAACCGGCCGTTGCCGGTGATCTTGCGCAACGTTTTCAGGTCCGATTCGGACTCGATCAGTGGCAAGGTGGACAGGACAACTTCCTTGCCGGCGGCTTCGAGTCGGTCGGCCAGATCGAGCCAATCGGCCAAGCGCAGCAAATGGCGACGCGAGCAGACCGTTTCGCCGAGATAAACGATGTCTACCGGCCAATCGGCGGCGGCCTCATAGAAGGCCAAGGTGTCTTCACGGGACCAGTAATAAAGAAGTGGGCCAAGGGCGAGTTTCATGGCTATTTCCACGGCCGATAGTAGGCGCCGAGGGTGTGCATACTGCCTTCTGAAACCTTGTCTAGTTGGGCCGTCCAGGCCGGATGGCTTTGAAAGGTATCCGGTGCCGTTTTGACCAAATCGATAGCGGCTCGCCAGACCTCTGTTACCTGGGCGACATAGGCCGGACTGCGTTGACGGCCTTCGATCTTGATTGCCGCTATACCGAGACGCCGCATCTCTGGCAGCATCTCCAGGGTATTGAGGCTGGTAGGTTCTTCCAGGGCGTAATAGGTCTCACCCTGGACCTCGAAGCGGCCTTTGCATAGTGTCGGGTAACCGGCCTTTTCGTTGTCGGCGTAGCGGTCGATGAGAATGCCGTTGAGCCGGGTCTCCATGCCCTTGGCTGTTTGTTCCCAGCGCACCGCATGGCCCGGCGAACAGGCGCCGAAGGTATTGGGCGAGTCGCCGCAGGCATAGGACGACAGCAGACAGCGGCCCTCGACCATGACGCATAAGCCGCCAAAACCGAATAGCTCGATCTCGACCTCGGTATTGGCCAGCACGTTTTCTACCTGGGCCAGGGACAGCACCCGAGGCAGCACGGCGCGGCGGATACCGAAGCGCTCCCGATAGAAGTTGATCGCCTCATAATTGCTCGCCGAACCCTGCACCGAAAGATGCAAACGCAGGTCGGGATGGGTCTTGCAGGCATAGCCCATGAGTCCGGCATCGGCCAGGATGATGGCATCGACACCTAGTTCCGCCGCCTTGTCCACGGCGGCGTGCCAACGGTTCAGCGTGGCTGGCTGGGGATAGGTGTTCAGCGCCATAAGCACCTTGCGGCCTTTGGCCTTGGCATAACGGATGCCCTCGGCCAGGCTCTTCTGGTCAAAATTGAGGCCGGAGAAATTGCGGGCGTTGGTGTTGTCCTTGAGACCCAGGTAGACGCCATCGGCGCCATGGTCGATGGCGGCCTTCAAGGCGGGCAGGCTGCCCGCCGGGCAGATTAATTCCAACAACGACTCACACTGCATAGCGGATGTCCCGATTGATGGTTCCAACACAGCTTCCCTGACGGGTCTTGCGCCGTTTTAATTCGTTTTCGATGCCGTTCAGCACCGCCCATTTCTGTTGACACCAGGCGGGCGCGAGCAGGACATCAGCGGGCGCTGTGCCGGTGACCCGGTGGTATGTGATGCACTCCGGCGTGCGCTCGATCAGGTCGGCGGCCAGCCGAATGTAGTCGTCCATGGCCATGGGGCTGTACTCGCCCAAGCGCCACTGATGAGCCAACAGGGTGTGCTTTACGACATGAAGCGGGTGCAATTTCAGCCCATCCGTGCCCACGTCCAGGACGCGGTTGAGGGTTTCGCGGCCATGCCAAGCGGTTTCGCCCGGCAGGCCCAAGATCAAGTGAGTGCAGACCGGCAACCCGCGTTGTCGGGCCGCCCGGCAGGTGGTGACATATTCGGCGAAGCCGTGGCCACGGTTCACCCTGGCCAGGCTTTCGTCGAAGGCCGATTGCAGGCCCAGTTCAAGCCAGACCTCATGGCCCCGGTCACGGTAGCCTTCCAATAGGTCCAGCACCGCCGGCGGCACGCAGTCGGGCCGGGTTCCGACCGCCAGGCCGATGACGCCCGGATAGGCCAGCGCCTGGTCATACAGCTTGCGTAGTTCCTCAACATCGGCATAGGTGTTGGTGTAAGCCTGGAAATAGGCCAGGTATTTCTCCGCGCCAGTACATCGCCCGACGCCCTTCTTGCCGGACTGCATCTGCTCATCGAGCGATTTATGCAGACGCGCCCCAGGGCTGAAGGAGGCATTGTTGCAGAAGGTGCAGCCACCAACGCCTTTGCTGCCGTCGCGGTTCGGGCAGGTAAAACCGGCGTCCAGCGCAATCTTGTGGACGCGTTGGCCGTACCGTGCGAGCAGCCATTGGCCAAAGGTGTGAACTACGTCTGAGAGCGGCATGATGGATTGGGACTTGAATAGGTCAAAAAGATACCATGACGCGGATGCCCGTGGCTAATGTACCTTGCCTTATCAGCTTGATATCCATCGGGCGATCGACGCGGAAATTACTCCACCGATGGCGGGAGAAGCCGTATCATTAGACGCCTTGCGCCCAAGATCATGGCCAATAAATAAACGCACTGAATCTGAATGACAACGAAATGCATGGATGACTTCCGCCTGCGCTTTGGCAAGCGAGAACTGGTACCGATCATGATTGGCGGGATGGGCGTCGATATTTCCACCGCCGAGTTAGCACTGGAAGCGGCGCGCTTGGGTGGCATAGGCCACATTTCCGACGCCATGCTGCCCACGGTATCGGATCGTCGCTATCAAACCAGCTTCGTCAAGGACAAGCTGAGGCAATACAAGTACAACGTGCCCAACTCCGACAAGTCCGAGGTCAAGTTCAATCTGGGCCAACTTGAAGAAGCGACACGATTGCACGTGAGCCGAACCATGGCGGCCAAGCAAGGTGAAGGCATGGTCTTTATCAACTGCATGGAAAAGCTCACCATGAATGCGCCCAGGGAGACGATCAAGGCTAGGTTGAGCGCAGCCCTGGATGCCGGCATCGACGGTATCACCCTGGCGGCCGGACTGCATCTCGGCTCCCTTGCACTGATCGAGGATCACCCCCGGTTTCGGGATGCCAAGATCGGTATCATCGTGTCCTCGTTGCGGGCATTGCAACTCTTTATACGCAAAAGCAGTCGCACCAGTCGCCTACCCGACTATGTCGTGGTGGAAGGCCCGCTGGCCGGCGGCCACCTGGGGTTTGGCTTGGACGACTGGATGCAGTACGACCTGGCCACCATCGTCGCCGAGATTAGCGCCTGGCTGAAGGCCGAGCAGCTCGACATACCGATTATCCCCGCTGGCGGCATTTTTACCGGCACGGATGCCGTGCATTTTCTGGAAAACGGCGCTGCGGCGGTTCAGGTCGCCACCCGCTTCACCGTGACCCAGGAATGCGGCCTGCCCGACCTGGTCAAGCAGGAGTATTTCAAGGCCAGTGAGGACGACATCGAGGTCAATGGCATCTCCCCGACGGGCTATCCCATGCGCATGATCAAGGGCAGCCCGGGCATTGGCGCCGGCACCCACCCCAATTGCGAATCATTCGGCTATCTGCTCGACGCCAACGGCCGCTGCGCCTATATCGACGCCTATAACCGCGAGGTCGCGGTCCATCCCGAGTCGAAGAAGGTCAAGGTCCTGGACAAGACCTGCCTGTGTACCACCATGCGCAACTTCGACATCTGGACCTGCGGGCACTACACCTACCGGCTGAAAGATACATCCCGGAAAGAAGAGAACGGCAGCTATCGTCTGCTCAGCGCGGAACATGTGTTCAAGGATTACCAGTACAGCAAAGACGACAAAATCGCCCTACCTTAAGCGCCTGCCAGTATGAAGCTTGCGGCCTACATTACAGAAAGCTCACCCATGAACCCTATTTCCATACCCGTACACCATAAACCGCTCCCCTTGACCGTCATGATCGCCTGCCTGTTCTCGGTCGCGACTCCTGCGCTTGCCCAGGACAACAACGGCGGCACGCTCACCTACCGTAACGACCGTGGTTTCGTCGGATTAGGCGTGGACGAATCGGGAAATATCACCGGCGAGGTCAAATATCTGCTCTCCGGCGGCGCCACGGCCGGCACGGTCGGCGAGCTATGGGCCGGCAACGGCAGCGGCGGCCTGAAGCTGTCCTACAACTGGATACCAGCGATGGCCGACGGCAAACCCGATGCCAACAAGGCCATTCGCAAGATATTCGGCGCTGTCGATCAGAACGCCATGGACGACCGCAAGCTCACCCTGGGCGCTGGGCTGGAAAACGGCAAGGGCCAGCTTGCCGGCTATTTATCCCACGCCCTCACTGGCAGCCGCCAGCTTGCCACCCAGTACCTCACCTCGACCGCCACGGTCAACGGCAACGATAGCAGCGGCCGCCCATACATCGACACCACTACCAATCTGACCACCATCAGCGCTTATGAGCACCCCTTCGACTGGGGCGCTGGCGTCCGCGCCGGACGCTATGTATCGCAATATGGCCTGCAACTCGGCATCGGCGCGGATTACGAATGGGGCAAGGGCAGCGCCCAGCAAACCACCGTGTCGCTGAACGCGGATAAATACTTCCAGGCCTCGCCCTGGAGCATCAGCCTGAAGGCCGAAGCCCTGACCAGCGAGAATGGTCTGGCCGGCCGGGCGCACGACGTGCGTAGTTGGTTGATGTTGCGTTATGCCTTTGGCAACGCACCGCGCACGCCGCTGACTTACCCTGCACCCGCCCATCTGAGTGCCCCAGCCCGGCAGGCAACAGCCACCCCAGTCAGCACTCCGACGACATCCAGTCAAGCCGCCGGCGCCACTCAAGCCAAAACGGTCGAGGCGGCGGCGCCAACCGAGCAAACCGAAAAACGTCTGGTCAAAACAACGGCCTCGATGACCGCCGACACCTTCTTCAAATTCGACAGCGCAACCTTGAACTCGGCCGCCAATCAAGAATTGAACAAGGTCATTGGGCTCCTCTCCAACCAAGGCTATGCCAACCCGATCACCCTGACCGGCCACACCTGCAATATCGGCACCGAGGCTTACAACATGAAGCTCTCGACCCGGCGCGCCGAGTCGGTGAAGAAATACCTGGTCAATCAGGGCCATATTCCGCAAGGCGACATCATCGCCGTCGGCAAGGGCGAACGTGACCCTGCCTATCCCAACACCCCCGCCACCCGCTACAAGAACCGGCGCGTCGATCTGGAATTCCTGACCTATGTAACCAAGGAAGAACAGGTCCTGGTTCCTGTCCCAGCCACACGGCAAGCGGCCACCGAGAACACGAATGTAGCCGCCGTTCAACCGCCGGCCAAGGAACCCGCGATAGTCTGGCAGAGCGAGATTGTCGAGCCGGAACCGGCCTGGATACAACACGGCCTGTTCGACACCATTGCCCACAAACGCACGGTCGATTATTACCGGGTCGTCACCCAGACGGTCACGACCGCGACGGAACGGGCCTTTGTCAATCGCAACCCAGTCGCCAACAATGACAACTATAGCGTTCAGAACGGCCTAGCCATGACCATGGCCGTGCTTGCCAACGACAGCGACCCCGATAACGATGTACTCAGTATCGCTTCGGTCACTCAACCAGCCTTGGGCAGAGTCGCAATTTCCGGTTCAGCCATCGTCTATACGCCCAATAGCACTGCTATCAATGGGACAGACTCGTTCACCTACACGGTTTCGGACGGCAAGGGCGGAACTGCAATCGCATCGGTCTCAGTAACCATTGCCGCCAATCAGACACCGGTCGCGGCCAATGATCGTTATGTCTTATCCGGCTTCAGTACACGTCAGTTGGATGTCCTGGTCAATGATTACGATCCCGATGGCGATCCGCTCAACATCGTATCCTTTAGTCAGCCCAATCAGGGAACAGTCACTCAAAGCGGCAACACATTATTCTTCTCACATTCGACTCTCTTTTCGCTGACCACCTTCTCATACACCATCAGCGATGGCCTGGGCGGCACCTCCAGCGCCGTCGTCACCGTGGTCGATCCTTGAAGCTAAACATTGGCGAGCCAAGGCCGCTGGGACCTCTTCTGCACGGTCATCGACAATTACGGTGACATCGGCATTACTTGGCGGCTGGCCCGACAACTAGTCCGGGAACACGGCTTCCAGGTGCGTCTGTGGGTAGACGATCTAGTCAGTTTCCAGCGCATCCGTCCGGAAGTTCGCCCCGACCTGGATATTCAACAATTTGCCGGCGTCGAGATTCGCCGCTGGCGCACCCCGTTTCCCGATACCGAACCCGGCGCGGTGGTTATCGAGGCGCTGGCCTGCCACCTTCCCGCTGAATTCGAACAGGCTATGGCGAGGCGGTCAGTCAAGCCAGTCTGGATCAACCTGGAATATCTGAGCGCCGAGGACTGGATAGCGGGCTGCCACGGCCTGCCATCCCCTCACCCCAGGTTGCCATTGACCAAATTCTTTTTTATGCCAGGTTATGTGCCGGGCACGGGCGGCGTGCTCAGGGAAGCGGACTTGCTTCGGGAACGCGACGCATTCCTCGTCTCCGGTGAGGAACAGGACGCTTTTTGGCGCACGCTAGGCGTGCCGCCCGCTGAGGTTGGGGAACTGCGGATTTCCCTGTTCAGCTATGAAAACCAGGCCATCAACGGCTTGCTGTCATCCTGGGCCGAAGGCAGCGAGCCTATCCGCTGCCTGGTCCCGGTTGGCAAAGGATTGGGCGATGTCGGCCGTTTCTTTGGCCGTACTGGACTGGAGGTCGGCGCCATATTGAGCCATGGCAATTTGACCGTTCAAGTCCTGGCCATGCTCGACCAGGATGCCTATGACCGCCTGCTCTGGGCCTGCGACTGCAATTTCGTGCGCGGCGAGGACTCATTC
>PFGT01000069.1 GCA_002782005.1 Hydrogenophilales bacterium CG12_big_fil_rev_8_21_14_0_65_61_21
TGTCCGGTGCCACAGCCAGGTTGAATATCGCACCAAAACCGCCAACGGTTATCACCAGCACGGCGAACAATGTCAATGCCGCCAGAGAATTCATGGTGTCTGCCTTGTCCCCGGCCACTTCATCGGGCCTCACCAACCGCAATGAGACCAGAAGAAGCAGGAGAAAGCCGGCCGCCCCGGCCAAGCCCAAGCGCGCTGTCACGTTCTCGTTCTCATTGGGATATCCGACCGATATGTCGGCCTGCCCCCATTTGCCAATGATCGGGACTGGGTTGTCCTTATGGGGTGCAATCATTCGTCTGATTTTTGCCCCGAAGATTTCCGCTTCCGCCGGGTGCTTGTAGCCCATCTCCGGCGGCTTCCCATCTTTATGCCAACTGTAAAAGCTTGGCGCAAGGTTTATTGCTGTCGCCCCGATGATTAGCCCGATTGCTACCGCCGCGACCTTGACGGCAGCTCTCGAACGAGAGTTCACATAAGCATATGCCGCTGCAAAACCAAACAGCAGAACCGCGAAGAAACTGAAGTAGATATAGTTAAAGCCTTGCGCAAGGCAGGCAGCGTACATGACACGGCGCACCCATGGCCCATTTGCTGCACGCAGGCCGGATGCAATATGGATAGCCAGCAGTGAGAGAAAAGGAACGAGGTAATAGACAAGATTCAGATGGGCGACATTCCGTAGCAAGGCATACGGCAAGAAGGCATACAGAACGCCCGCAACCAGCGAGACGGCCCGGTGCACCCCCAGAAAGCCTAGCGCAACGGCCGCTGACCAGGCTGAAAACACCATTGTCAATAGCCAGAAGAGATTGAGTACAAGCCCTGGCTCGGACGTAAAGAGCGAGAGCCCTTTCATGATCATCCAGTCGAAACTGGTCATCAGCGGGAATGCCGCTGCACTCATCCCGTACGGTGCGGACAACTGCGGAATGTCCCAAGTCCAGCCGTTAAGAATGAGGCCTTTGATGAACATCAGGATGACGACAGAGTCGCCTGTGTAGTTAAACGGTACGCGCAGGTCGTAGTTGGCCAGGCGAAACGAAACGAATGCGATGACAAGAACAGAAATGGCCTGCAATGCGTAGAGGAGAGGACCTGCAAATTTTCGGATATTGATCAATTTATTTTTACCTAGCAAAAGCCAATCCAACCTTCGACCTTGTCAAAACCTTGTGCACCATGGGGTGCAGACTCCTATTGTCGTTACGCAACACCTTGAGCGCGCAGCCTACGATGGTTTTCGGCAAGCTGTTAGAAAACCGCCACCATGCCTTTTGCACATTTGAAACCCTTGTCTTCGAACCAACAAACCCCTTCTTGAACAACCGCCAGGATCAATTTGAAATTTCCCTTTTGGTTTGGTGCAACGACTCTGATAATCTCTTGGACCGGCTTTCCGGGGCGCACGATTTGACTCTTCAACTCTGAACGCATCCCATCGTAAATCAGATAACTGCAATCGGCATTTTGCCAGTGGTAGCTGAGCACGACCGGATTGGTGCCATATCCATGCCAAGTCTCTTCACCTTCATTGCTCAAGGTGATTGG
>PFGT01000082.1 GCA_002782005.1 Hydrogenophilales bacterium CG12_big_fil_rev_8_21_14_0_65_61_21
GAGTGATTTCCAACTGCTGACGACGGATCGGTTCCAGCGTGCGCTCCATCTGCTCTATCACACTCAGATAGGGCGGCTTGGCCAGCCGGTTGATGGCCTCCATATCCTGATGGAGCTTGGCGAGAGCAGATTTTGCAGTTTTCAAATTATCTGACATAGAACCACGATTCTTTGATTGCGCTTCCTCTACAAGAGTTCATTCATTCTCTCCTGGAAATAGGTCGGATACTTCTCAATCACCGCGATGGCTGCATCCCGGTTTTGTTTCAGTGCCTTGATCACATCTTTTTTCTGAGTAGCTGAAAGGTTCAATGACGCAGCCAAATCCTGCGAAATAACACGGTCAGAAAATCCGAGTTCATATAGGATAATGGTGGTTTCCGTGGGCAAGCCATATTTGAGACGCTTCTGGAAAAGCTGCAGGCGGCTTATCAGATCGCCGGTGCCATCTTGGTCGAGTGTTTCAATGAATTCACACAACGCGCCAACCAGCAACGCACCGTCATACGCGAGTGTCCCTTCGCAGACGCCGACGACATGATCGATCTTGAACTCCCGCCTCCGGGTGCCCCATATCATCTTGGCTTTTCGCTTACGGATGATTTTCAGAAGATCACTGAAGGATTTTCCAATAATCCATCCATGGGCGATTTCTTTAAGCACCTCCGGTTTATCGAACTTGGTGAATACGCCACCTTTGATATGCCGGGTGAGCAAAGGCCAGGCAAGGTCGAGAGCTTCTGTTTCATCAACAATCGAAAGAAGACTGGCAGCGTTGGATTGAACCCAACCCTCAATGGCTAGGGCATCCTGAACACCGTAAAGCGTCCTGCCGTATATTTTTCGGCGTGCAGGATCGGTGATTTTTGTTGAGATATTCTCAGCGAGGAGCTGAAACAACTCGCGAATATGACCCTTTTTCTGATCATCGGCCAGGAAGAATGCAAGTGTTTCTTCAGCCAGCCGAATCACATCTTCTTCCGAAAGGCCATTCTCTGTCTCATCCCAATGAGATAACAGGTAACTCTCAACGGCGCAGATGAGATTGATTCTCCAGGCGACTTGTCGCTCGACACCGTCTCGTGAGAAATTTTTGCCCCTGTGTCGAGCGGCTATATCGGCGGCCAGTTTGGCAACTTCATCAGGATCGGTGATATAGGCCTTGGCAAAATCCAGAGCCTCCATTGTGATGGTGTATTTCTCGTCATCACTCTTGATTGGTTCGAAGATGGAAAGGAGATTGCTTACACATGGCTCGGCATTACGAGGTTCTAAAAGCTCTTTAACTTGATGCCATCGCCACTTATCATCTCGGGATTTTCTTTTGTCATATACCACAGGATCTGCAAACAAGACGCTGCCTTCGGTATGCATTCCCGCACGACCGGCCCGGCCTATAAGGTTGTGGAAGTCTCGAACTTTGATTCGCTCTAGTCCTTGATAAACACTTGTGACTATCAGATATCTGATCGGAAGATTGACCCCTTGTGCCAGGGTTGACGTGCAAATGACAAATCGAATGCGTTCATTCCGCATCGCATGTTCAACTGCCAATCGTATCCCATGAGGCGTATTCCCATGATGGGAGAAAATACCTATACGAGCACTAATTGCAGCTGGACTTTCCGATCCAAGATTTTTGTTGATTAGGTAAATCAGTTTTAAAATTTCATCGTGGTCAGAAAACTCCACAGGAGCAGCCAATGGCAGATTTCGCGAGAAGCGTTCAGCAGCCAATTCACAAAGACCAGATGCTGTGTCCTTTCTCCCGCAAAAAATCGCTACTGCCCCTTTTGAAACAAGTTTCAGCCCAAGAAATATTGCAATTTCTTTCCCTTCCTTAGGATTGGGGAAGTATTTTGGTTTGGTCAGCGATTCGCCTTTTTTTCTATCGAGCTTAATTCTCTCAATGACTTGCGGCACAAAATATTCAAGATCTTCAGGGCTTTCAGGATTTACATACTTCATCCATCCAGTTCTGATTGCTGTCCCTTTCAGGTCAATGAAGCTGGCAAACGCTACGCTGCGATGGGTCGGTAATAATTTTTGCCCATCAACAGTTTTAGGTTCACCGTTCAGCCATTCTCCAACAGCCTCGGCGTTGCTGATGACTGCCGAGATCAACACCTTTTGGGTTCCTTCGGGAATCATGGAGCGCAGTGATGTTAGGAGCAGCTCGTATGTGATGCCTCGAGTGCCGCTGTCAAACTGGTGACCTTCATCAAAGACAAGCAACCCAACGTGGGCAGCCAGCTCCGGCGCGTGCCGAAGGACGTAGACCAGCTTCTCGGGGGTTACAACCAGGATCTGCTGATGCCCCAGCAGTTCGGCAATTTCGAAGTCGGCCTGCATCGCATCAGACAGCTCATCGACCTTAATGGGTTCATTGTGAAAGGCCTCGACAAGGCTGTTTTTGATTTCGTGACAGAGCGCTCTAAACGGCGCGATAATGATGGCTAGAGATGTACGCTCGGCAAGAAATGCGCTCCGGAGCACCAGTTCGGTCGCCTTGGTCTTACCCGCGCTGGTTGGCATCTGAACGATGGCGGATTCGCCTTTTAGGACATCCGCCTGGCCAAGAAGATGTTGTGCTGGCCAGAGTTCCTTAATGAAGGACTTCTTTTGCAAAGCAAACAGCCACTTGTCTCTCGAAAGCCCGGAATACAATGGCAGTGCCTTCCAACTGGAATTCTGGAGTTTTTTCCTGAGCAAAGCGGTAATGACGTCACCAAGCAAGAGTTGCCTTGGCGTGCCAGATTCATAGGCTGCGAACCTAAGTGTCTTGGCCAAATCAAGCAGATTATCCTCGCCGGTTCCGTCCTTGAAAAACTGGAGAACCCACGTGGAAATTGAATCGATATAACCTCCAAAAGGTCCTTCTGACCCCTCGAAGTAGGTTGAAAGATCTGCCTGCAACAACCAGAGCAACAGGTCTTCCAAACCATCGCCATCCAGATCCGGGCAGTCGCCATCGATGCGTTTTGCCAAGACCGAGGCACTTCCGGGTAGATCACAGAGGTAATAGGAAGCTGAGCCAAGTAGAACGAGGTACGGGTCAAGAGTCTCGTTCAATTTCGACTGCAGGTAAGCATCAAAAAAGCGGGCTGAAAAAAGCAGGGTATTTCGCAGTTCTGTCAGGGCGTCAGGCGGCAGTTCATCACGGTTAATTGCAGCGGCAAGGTCGCCCAACAAGCCAATCGAGAGCGTGAAGAGCTTAGCCGGATCTTGTGCGATTTTGATGTGATGCTCTTCCGGAACACTGTACTCCAGCATCTTGGCCTTCGACCTGGTAACACCCAGCAGCAATTGGGATCTTTGTTCAGGCCTCATCCGCAGCCCTCCTGTAGAGCTCGTGGACAAGGGTCATCATATCTGGGCCTTTAATGATCACGAGAACCAAACTCTTGCTGTTGGGATGAGGTATCAATTCCTTTGACTTTGCTGATTTTGGGATTTTCCCACAGTCGGCTCCGGCAATTATCTTGGCATCGAAGTGTTCGTCTGAAATTATCGCCGCCGCGCCGTAAGTCTCTTTGTATGGCACATCAACTGGACTCTGAAATCTCTCGACCAGTTGAGCCTGTTCAATCTCCTTTCTTTCGAAGAGCTTTTGCTTAATGAAATTCAGTGATTCATCTATCCGAAGGTGATCCTTTGCTGAATCGTTAATCGCATCCTGCAACCTGTTCTTCCCAGAGCCTGAGAACTTAGTCTTAGCTTCAAACACAACAAGCACATCCTTCGGAGACGTGCCATCCTTTTTGTGGAAGCGAAATCCAATTACATCGCTTCCTTTTGGTGACTCGTCTCGAATGACTTTGGAGCCCCAACGTACTCTAGGAACCCAGAAGCCGAGGAGCCACTGGAGGTAGTCAGCAACGAGGATTTCACCAAAATCACCAGCTCGAATTCCTGGGCCAAGTTTCGATGTACTGCAGGGAAATTTAATGCTGTTCAGATAGTCTTGGCGTGTTCGCTTGGCCCTGAAGAAATCAATTTCAGCATCCAGGCAATAATGATTCCGGAAATGCTTTGCCCATGCGGAGAGCACATCGTCGTCGTCCTGATGCTGGAACTCCCAGACCTCGACATCTTTTCCGTCTGCGGTCTTCAGTCGTTCGCCAGTATCGACGAGCCATTTAGTGTGTTCCGATGTCCAAGGCATCCACGTCCCATCCCTGAGTTATTTGACTGTTAACTTCAATAGCTCATCGTCCAATCCATAGCGAACCACGTCGATCCGGTCGCTGCGCTGGGATACAAAATCTCCTGTCATCACAGGGAGCTGGAATGGGAAGAATGCCGGGTTGTTCAGGAGCAGCCCCAATGCGCCCTTGGCCTCCGGGGTTGCCAGGAGTGCGGATTCGAACATCATGATGGCCAGGTTTGGCTCGGCAATGCTCACAGGAGCGGCTTTCTCATAGCAGCCTTTAGCCTCGGAATCCTTCAGGGCTCCCCAGGCGACAAAGGAGCGGATGACAAATCTCGCATAGCGGCTCACGGTCTGCCGGTCGCCATACTGCTCCTTCAGACGGTTGATGATTTGCGTCTGGGTCACCTGGTCCTGCAAGGCCAGCAGACGACCGGTCTGCCGGGCCACATTGAACCAGAACGGATAGACCGCCGAGATCATCCCCCAGTGAACTGCCAGGGCCATCGCCGGGTTTTCCCGCAGAAACGCCAGCGAGGCATCCCGGAATGGAATCAACTCAGGGTCAGGAGAGACCCATATTTTCATCAGATTGTTGACGACAAAGGTTCGGGTCTGGTCGCTTCGTTCGCCTTCGGAACCGTTGCCTTTTCTGTCCGCGAGAAATTCATGCAGCTCTTGACGGATGGTTTTGGCGTCGAGTCCCGCCAACAGCAGATTGGCTGCTTTCTGCATCCACTCGAAACGGATCGCCTGTTTGATACCGATGGCTTCGTGTCTTTTGCCCATCACCGTGTCCTCCTTTCAAACTTCACAAGGGGCACAATGACTTCTTCGATGGCTATACCGCCGTGACCTACGATGACATCTCCCGGGTTCACGAATGCGTCGCGGCCACCGGCCACCAGAGGGAAATAGTCCGCTGGCAATCCGACCGGCTGCCACTCGTGCGCAAACGGAAAAGCGCAAGCGACCTGAGAACGGAGTTCCGGCGTGGGATAGACACGAACCCGCTCGCCGCGAGTCTCGGCAATCACACCCTCAGATGGGCGTCCTTTGCCTTCGCATTGAATATTGCCGTGATCGGCTGTCAGCCAGACCTCATAGCCGTAATCCAGCAGTTGGCCGACCAGCGCGGAAAGAAATCCTGCATGGCACCACTGCTTGATCTGGTTGTGCATCCCGGCCGAGCCGAGTTGCATGCCGTGCATGATCTTGTCCACCTTGTCCACGACCAGCCCCACCACCTTGGTCTTCCCGGGATGGATTGCGGCGTCGAGGACGCCCGCAGCATCGCCGTCGCCAAGGCCTCGCTGGTAGGCGACATCCAGCCGTGACAGACCATGGCCTTCCCAGAACTGCTTCCAGAGTTTCTCTTCGCTGTTGGTCGAGTTGATGGATGACGGAAAATAGAGCGGCGGCTTGCCCGAGAAGATCGATTGCCGCGATACCGAGGTCAGCGTCGGAATCCAGGCGAAGGTCGCGGATTCGCGCATGACTAGATTGGCATCCTGCTTTTGCAGAAGCTGGCGGATGGTCACCCACTGATCCAGGGCCAGACCATCAACCACGATCAGCGCGGCACGGCTATTGCCGGAGT
>PFGT01000076.1:0-3224 GCA_002782005.1 Hydrogenophilales bacterium CG12_big_fil_rev_8_21_14_0_65_61_21
AACGTCGCGCCTTCTGGCAGGGGATGCGGGCCGCCGCCACCGATGAGTTCGAGACGGTCCGGCGGCTTTGGCGTGCCGCCGGCAACGACGGGCGCGTCTTCGCCGATCATCTCGGCCGTGCACTGGCCTTGCGCCAAGCAACGGAGCACGACTCTCTCCTTAGCGCCGAGGCCTACGGCCGCTGGGCCGAGTTGCGAAGCCAAGCGCCTGGGCCACGCCGCTGGCGCGACGCGCCCGAGTACGTCAGCGATTTCGCCGGCGCCCTGCCCGGTTATGCCATCGACCGCGACCTGCATTTCTCGCTCTACAAAGCCAGCGCGGAACGGCCGCTGCGCCTGACCGTGACCGGCCCCGCCCGGCTGCGCCTGGACGCGCGGCCCATACACGCCTCGGCCATGGGCGGGAACCTGGAGGGCTGGCTCACGGCCCGGTCGGTACAAGGGCTATGGGTGGCCCCCATTATCGCCAACCAGGCCAACACCGGCTTGCAACTGGCGGACGGCACCTGGGTCGGGCGCAAGGTCGCGTTGGATATCCCGGTGGCGGCCGGCCGGCAGTCCATCGAGGTTGCCGCCGGCGCGCTGACGATCGCCGTGCGCGTCTATGTCGAGCAGCCTGCGCTGCCCCTGGGTGTGCTGCCGACGCCGTCCTGGCTGGCAGCCGAAGATCGCCTCGCCGAACGGCTGGGCTTCGAACCCGTCGAGTCGACCTGGCCGCGTCCCTGCGAAGGTTGCCTGATCGTGCCGGACAGCGATCCGCAGCAACCGTCGAGGCGATACCGCCGGGTGATATCGCCATCGCCGCCGCCGCCGACGCATTTAGCCGAGGCCCCGATCGCCGAGCATGAGGCCCGGCTGCTGGCGGAGAACGATTTCGACCGGCTGCTCGCCGGGCTGCCGCTGACCCCGGCCCCGCCCGAGCAGGTGCTCAAACGCCTGGTCTGGCTGCTGTGGATCGCCGAGACCTCGCCGCCTCATGCCGAGCGGGCCCTCGCCGCCGGCCAGGGCCTGGCTGCCGCCAACCCCGGCGTCGCCGGCCTGGCGCGCCTGGTTGACCGGCTGACGCGCAACAGCGGCTGGAGCGCCCAGGAGATGGCGCAGGAAAGCGCCGGCGTGCGCCTCCTGCCGGTCGCCGGCTGGCAGCCGGAAAGCCCGTCGTCGCGCCTGCAGAAGGCGTTGTTGCCACCGCTGGCCGAGGACGAACAGGTCATCGGCGGCCATACGCGCCTGCTGCTTTCCCTGCGCCACGGCAAAAAAGGCTGGATCGATTTCGAGCTGAGGCCCGAGGATCTTGGCGGCCTGCCGGCGCAACCCCTACAGGTAGCCGTGCAGCGTGATGACGAGGCGCCGCGCCTCATCACACTGGCACCGGACGATGACTGGCAGGCGCATCGCCTGGATATGCCGGCGGGCCACCATGCCTTACGCGTTTGGCTGCCGAGTCCGGTAGCCAACCAGTTGCTGCGCCTGCGGCTGCGTGAGCGCCGCGGCCAGGCCATCGTCCAGCAATTCGAGCGGCCATACCAGATCGCCACCGCCGCACAGCCGCTGCGCGCCCAGCTGCCGGGGCCGGCCTGGCTGCGCGTGGACGAGTGGCGCGCTGGCCAGACACACAGCCGTTACCAGCTTTTGTCCGAGCCCTGGCAGACTGTCACCCTGTCGCCCGCCGCCGGCCAGCGCGAAGCGCTGTTCCGCCTGCATCTGCGTAGCACACTACCACCCCGGCCGGCCGTGCCACCGCGCCCGCTGGTCACCGCAACGGTGGCGGTGCCGCCGCCGCTGCTCCATCTCGACGACCCGGTCGTGGCCGCCCGCGTGCATTTGGTTGATGCCTTCACCCTCGGGGGGCAGGAAGACGGCAGCTGGACGTTGTCGGCCGGCGCGCATTCGCGCTACGACGCCGATAGCGATGCCGCAGAGAAATACATCGAGGGTGCGCTCACGCATCGCTACTACGACCCGGCACGGCGGACCTATTTCACCACGCAAGGTTTGCTGCGCTTGCGTGCGGCCGGCGATCCGACACTGGGACTGACGGTGCGCGCCGACCGGCATCTCGATCCCTGGCCGCTCGATGCCTTCGCCGAGGCCAGCGCCTATGCCCAGACCCTGCCCTTCACCGGCAACGACTGGTCCGCCCATCTCAAGGCCGGCCTCAGCCAGCACCGCGACATCGATCCCAAGACCTGGCATACACCCTGGCTAACGGTCTATGCGCGCAAAACGGGGGCAGGTGACGCGCTCCACCCCGAACAGGTGGACCAGGACATCCACACCCGCTACCAGGCGCAGCACCGCTTCGGTTACGAGATCGGCGACCGTCTCAGCTACCGGCCTTGGCTGGACAGCCTGTTGCAGGCTGGCATCGGCGTCACCAGCAATCAGAACCTGGTGACGCCCGACAAGGCGCGCGTGGCGGTGCAGTGGCAACAGTTGCTGGGCCGCTGGCAGGCCGATACACACGCGGCCTGGACCCATTATTTCGACGACGCCGACCGCGCCGGTCCCCTCGACCGGCGCGAGCTAGGCCTGCGCCTTGCCTGGGAAGGCTGGCGGCCCAATCAGGATCGCCTGGAGGCCCTCTTCGACCTCACCCATCATGTCGACACCGGCTTCACCGCCGGCTGGCTTGGCCTGCGCTGGCATTTGGAGAACGGCCGGGGCTACCGCGACTGGCCACCAGGTACGGTCGATTTCCGCGATCTCAGGCAACGCAATCAGCCCGATCACCCCAACAACCGTATCGAGGCCGGTGAGCCATGACCGACAAGGACATCTGCGCCCTGCTCGAATACGCCTTGGCGCCACATTGGCGGAAGGTGGAGGCGCCGCTCATCGCTGAGCTGGTCGACGCCTTCATTGCCTGGTATCCGGCGCAGGAGTCCTTGCGCGGCGAGCGCAGCCGCCATGTCCCCCTGCTGCGCTTCTTGATCAGCCGGGTCAACGAGGAGCAACAGGCCATCGACCGCCTGCAACGGGACTATGGGGAATTCAGCAAGCGTTACGCGCGCGCCGTGCTCGCTGAGGAAAAACAGCGCCACATACTCGATTTCGCCGCCGCCCTGGGTGCCGATCGTCGCCAGCTCAAGGGGGATCGCCAAGCCTTTGGCCGCTGGTTCGGCCACGATGCCATGGCCGATCGCTACCATAATCGCGTCGCCAGGGCGGAGCGTCGGCTGGCCTTCTTCCTGCAACGCCTCGGGGTGATCGCCGGTCAGGCCATGC
>PFGT01000076.1:3265-9105 GCA_002782005.1 Hydrogenophilales bacterium CG12_big_fil_rev_8_21_14_0_65_61_21
TCGCCTGTCTCGCCAACGCCCTGCAGAAAATACCGGCTTCTATGCAAAGCCGCAGCATCAACGACTTCACCTTGCAGTATGTGTTCCGTGCCGCCACCGATCCGCGCCAACACGTCTGGATACAGTGCGCGGCCATCAACCTGCTCGCCTCGCTGGCGCTGGACGCGTTTGCTGCGGTCGCCGGCAAACGCCTCGAACAGCCGCGCGCCGGCGACGATCTGTTCGTGCGCCGGCGCGCTATTCTGCTCGTCGGGCAAAAACTGGCGCAGCGGCCCGCGCTGGTCGGACTGCTGGACACAGCACGGCGCGATCCCAGCCCCTATGTCCGCCAGGCCCTGGCCGAGGCACTGACGCAGGCGGACGACGACAGCCTCGTCCGCCTGATGCCGATGCTGCTGCGCGAGGACATCACGCCCCAGGTCCGCGCCGCAGCCACGCTGCAAATCCCCGCTCTGCTCGCGCGTCCAGCCCTCGCCGATCACCTGCGCGCCTGGCTGACGACGCTCTTGACGGAGGAAGACGATCCCTTTGTCTTGAAGGTAGCCCTGACGGTGATCGCACAAGTACCAGCCCTGCCACTTTGGCGCGCCGACCCCGAGCGCCGGCGGCAGTGGACGGCGTATTTCCTGCCGTCGATCGAGGCACTCCACCTGAGCTCGCCCTCTCTGCCGGTCCGCCGATACGCGGCGATGACACGGGAGACCCTGTGGTGCCAAAGCGACGACCGCCGTCTGCAATGGCTGCAAGATTTGCAAGGACGGCTATCGCGCTGCCCCCCCGGCCGTTCCATCCGACTTCCTCGCCGATTGCTACAGGGTTGGGAGCAGGCCGAGATCGGCCGCCTCCTCGCCGTGGCCAGCCAGCAGGACTTCGGCCTGGACCTGGAAAAGACCTGGACGGGCTGGCGTCTCTGGCGCGGCCACGTGTTCCGCCGGCGCCTGTGGCGGATGCTGCACGAATTCCGTCATCCCTCGCCGGACAAACGGCAGGGCTTCCTGCACACCCTAGGCCGGGTCTTCCATGGTCATCGCCGCGCCCCGTCCGCCATTCTGGCCGAGCTGGCGGAAACCAAGGTGCCAGGCGAGCCGCTGCATTTCGCCAGCGAGGGCGGCTGGCGGCCTTATCTGCCGCTAGTGGACGAATTCCTCTCGGCGCTCGACCAGATATTCCCGGTTAAGCCGGTCTCGATCCACAGCGCCGAAGGTGTCACTGAAATTACTCCCCCACACACCATCATGGCCCGGCTGATGGCGGCGTTCAAATTGAGCTGGCGCTTCGAACGCTACGCCCACTTGCGCAACTGGCACGAGGACGGTCAGCAGACCCCCTCTGCCTACCTGCGCGCGATGACGGAACTGGGCTTCGCTATCCGCTTCCAGCCTTATGGCGACGCGCCCGACGCGCAGGTGCGCCGCTTCTTCCCCGCCGGCTTCGCCCTCACCGGCCTGGAGTTCGACTGGTGGCCGGGACTCAGGAACTACTTCTTCTCGGTATTCGAAAATACCTTGCCGGAGCTGATCCTGTTTACCGCCATGGCCCTGCTGGCGTTCCTGATCCGTCACCTTTACCTCAACCGGCAGATACACCAAGCGCGCGCCCGTCTTCCCCTGGTCATCGGCGGCTGGGGCACGCGCGGCAAATCGGGCACCGAGCGCATCAAGGCGGCGCTCTTCAATGCGCTCGGTTACAGCGTGGTGAGCAAGACCACGGGCTGCGAGGCGATGTTCCTGCATGGCCCGGCCTATGGGCAACTGCGCGAAATGTTCCTGTTCCGCCCTTACGACAAGGCCACCATCTGGGAACAACACAATGTCGTGCGGCTGGCGAGCAAGCTGGGCGGTGAGGTCTTCCTGTGGGAATGCATGGCGCTGACGCCGGCCTTCGTGCGCCTGCTGCAACGACGCTGGATGCGCGACGATTTCTCCACCATCACCAACACCTTTCCCGACCATGAGGACCTGCAGGGCCCGGCCGGCATCAACATCCCCGAGGTGATGACCAACTTCATTCCGGAGCAGGGGTATCTGTTCACCAGTGAAGAGCAGATGCGCCCCATACTGAGCGCCGCCGCGAGACCGATGGGGACGCCGCTGCGCGGTGTGGGCTGGATGGAGTCGGGACTGCTGGCGCCCGACGTTTTGGCCCGCTTCCCTTACCAGGAGCATCCTGACAACATCGCGCTGGTGCTGGCCCTGGCGGATGAGCTCGGCATACCACAGGATTTCGCCCTCAAGGAAATGGCCGACCGCGTCGTGCCGGACCTGGGTGTGCTCAAGGTCTATCCCACCGCGCCGCTCGCTACGCGAAGGCTGGAGTTTGTCAACGGCATGTCCGCCAACGAACGCTTCGGCTGCCTCGGCAACTGGCAGCGCACCGGCTTCGCCAGCCACGACATGGAGGCGGAGCCGGGCGTCATGCTGAGCGTGGTGGTCAACAACCGCGCCGACCGCATCGCCCGGTCGCGTGTGTTCGCCGGCATACTGGTGGAGGACATCAGCGCCGATCAGATCATGCTCATCGGTTCCAACCTGCATGGGCTGCAAGGCTATATACGCGAGTCGTGGCAAACCCACGCCGCCGGGCTGTCGCTGTGGCCGGCCGACGGTTCCACACCGGCGCAGGCGCTGGCTGGCATCGCCCGGCGCCGGCGCGTGGTGCACACGGCCACCCACGCCAGGGCAAGGCTGGCTGCCATGCTTGCTGGCTGTGGCATCGCCGGCACCGAAACTATTCTGGCGGCGTGGGACACACCGGCGGATTTGGCCGCAGCGATACGCGCCAGCGGCAGCGCTGAGGCAGACGCCATCATCGACTACGCCGAACGCGACCGGCTGAGCCTGACCGAGTATGCCGAGTTCGCGCAGCGCCTCTCAGCTCTGGATGCCGCCTCGGCGCGTGACGCCGCGCTCGACTCGGCCTTCCGGGAGCTTGTCTGGCGCTGGCTGGAACGGCGCCTCCTGGTTGTCGAGGACTACTACGCCAGCGGCAACCAGATCATAGACATCCTTTGCCACGCCACGCCACCGGGCTTCAAGAACCGCATCCAGGGCATCCAGAACATCAAGGGCACCGGCCTCGATTTCGTCTACCGCTGGCAGGCCTGGGATACCTGCCACCGCGCCTGCGCTCTGCTGCAAAGCCAGGAACCGGAGGTCGCCCGCCAGGGTCTGGCGACGCTCGCCTCGTTTCAGGAATTCGGGCTACTCTGCGAAGAGCATGTAAAAACCGTCATCGCCACGGTCAAGGCCGCGCCGCAGGCGCAGAACGAGCACTTTCAAAGCGAACTCAACATCATCGCTGCCCGTCTCGACCGCGCCATGCAGGAAGTCAGGGAGCAGATGACGGTGACCCGCGCCAGCGGCTGGCAGGAGAGACTGTTCGCCGGCATCGAGTCTTTTCTCGATGCCGGCGACGCCATCAAGCGGCGCAAGATTTCTAACCGGATTTATCAGGACCTGACCAACGAGCGGATCAGCTATGCCCGCGCCGCGCTCGAACTGCAAGCCCTCAACAAGCGGCAAAAGGGCGGCTGGCTGCTACAGGCCCTGCAACAATGGAAGCAGCGCCGGAGCAGCTAGCGCTCAGTCGCCGCTGGTGCCGCGCACGGTGACGCCAGACGCGGCGGCGAAGTCCAGCATCCGGTCGATGGCGTGTACCGCCTTGGCGCGGATGTCTTCGGGGATATGGATTTCGTTGGCGCCGGATTCCAGGACATGGGCCAGATTGCGCAGCCCGTTCATGGCCATCCACGGACAATGGGCGCAGGACACGCAGGTGGCGCCGCGGCCGCCGCTGGGCGCTTCCAATAACAGCTTGCCCGGCGCCGCCTCGCGCATCTTGTGGAAGATGCCGTTGTCGGTGGCGACGATGAAGGTCGGCTGCGGCAGGTCGCGCACGGCATTGATGAGCTGCGTGGTGGAGCCGACCACGTTGGCCAGGGCGATCACCTCGGCCGGCGATTCCGGGTGTACCAGCACGGCGGCCTCGGGGTGTTCCCGCTTGAGGGCGCGGATACCCTCGGCCTTGAATTTCTCATGCACCACGCAGGAGCCCTGCCAGAGGATCATGTCGGCGCCGGTGGCCTTCTGCACATAGTCGCCCAGGAAGCGATCGGGCGCCCAGAGTATCTTCTTGCCCTGTTCGTGTAGATATTTCACCACGGGCACGGCGATGCTGGAGGTGACCATCCAGTCGGCGCGCGCCTTCACCGCCGCCGAGGTGTTGGCATAGACCACCACGGTGCGTTCCGGATGCTGGTCGCAGAACTTGGCGAAGTCGTCGGCCGGACAGGACAGGTCGAGCGAGCACTCGGCCTTGATCTCCGGCATCAGGACGCGCTTTTCCGGGTTGAGTATCTTGGCCGTCTCGCCCATGAAACGCACGCCGGCGACGACCAGCGTCTTGGCGGCGGCGGCGTGGCCGAAGCGGGCCATCTCCAGTGAATCCGAGACGCAGCCACCGGTCTCGATGGCCAGGTCCTGCAAGTCGCCAGAGGTGTAATAGTGGGCCAGCAGGCAGGCGTCCTGGGCCTGCATCAGTCGTTTGATGCGGGTCTTCAGCCCGGCACGTTCGGCCGCATCGAGCTGCTCCTCGACCACCGGTGGCACGTCGGTGACCGGGCGGGCGGTGATGACGCGGTGTTCGGTCACGGCGATCAGGAGGTCTGGTGTTTCATGGCCAGCCAGGCCATGCGCAGGTAATGCAGCATGGACCACAGGGTCAGGAAGGCGGCGAGGTTGAGCAGCCAACCGCCGATCTGCTGGCTGTCAAGGCCGTACAGCGGGTCATGGAAGAGCAGAAGCACGATGGCGAGCATCTGCGCCGTGGTCTTGAGCTTGCCGATGAAGGACACGGCGACGCTGCCCGACTTGCCTTCTTTGGCCATCCACTCGCGCAGCGCGGAGATGGCGATCTCACGGCCGATAATAATTAGCGAGGCGGCGATGCCGGCCCGTTGCAGATCGACCAGCACGATCAGCGCCGCCGCCACCATCAACTTGTCGGCGACCGGGTCGAGGAAGGCGCCGAAGGCCGAGGTCTGATTGAGCCGTCGGGCCAGATAACCATCCAGCCAGTCGGTCGCCGCAGCCAAGGCGAAGATGCCGGTGGCGATGATATTGACCAGATGGGCCGGCAGCCAGCCATCGGGCAGGTAGAACGCCGCCACAAACAGCGGGATCAGCCAGATGCGCAGCCAGGTGAGGATATTGGGCAGATTGAAGGCCATGCGTCAGTGTAATGCCCGATACAGCTTTTCCGCCAGTGCCCGGCTCATGCCCTCAACCTGAGCGATCTCTTCGATGCCGGCCGACTGGATACCGCGCAGGCCGCCGAAGGTCTGCAACAGCCGCTGCCGGCGCTTGGGGCCGATCCCGGCGATATCCTCCAGGCTCGACGTGGTGCGCTTTTTGGCCCGCTGGGCGCGGTGGCCGGTGATGGCGAAACGGTGCGCCTCGTCGCGCACCTCCTGGATCAGGTGCAATGCCGGATGATCGGGCGGCAGGCGTAGCGGCGCTTTCTCGTCGGGCAGTACCAACTGCTCCAGGCCCGGCTTGCGCGCCTCGCCCTTGGCCACCCCGAGCATGGCGATCTGGCCGAGGCCCAGCTCGTTGAGCACCGCCAGTGCCACGTTGAGCTGACCGCGGCCGCCATCGATGAGGAGCAGATCGGGTAGCTTGCCCTCGCCTTTGGCCAGCCTGGAGTAGCGCCGGGTCAAGGCTTCGCGCATGGCGTAGTAGTCATCACCCGGCGTCGGCGTGTCGATGTTGAAACGGCGATAGTCCGACGCCTTCATGCCGCCATTGTCATAGACCACGCAGGAGACCACGGTGGCCTCACCC
>PFGT01000076.1:9120-10443 GCA_002782005.1 Hydrogenophilales bacterium CG12_big_fil_rev_8_21_14_0_65_61_21
ACGGTGGCCTCACCCTGGGTGTGGCTGACATCGAAGCACTCAATACGCTCGATGTCAGTCTCGCCGAGCGCTTCATTCAAGGCCGCCAACCGCTGCGCCTGGCCGGCGCGCTGGCCCTCGCGAGCGATCAGCGCCAGCTCGGCATTGTGTTCCGCCATGCGCAGCCAGTTGCGCCGTTCGCCGATCGGGTTGCCGACCACCTGAACCTTGTGCCCGGCGCACTCATTCAGCCAATCCGCCATGCCCTCGACCCTGGCGCCCAGCACCAGGACGGCCGGCGCCGGCAGGCCGGCATAGTGCTGAGACAGGAAGGCCTCCAGCACCAGGGCCGGCCCCGCCTGGTCGGCGTTGCTCGGGAAGTAGGCCTTGCCGCCCAGGTTGCGCCCGGCCCGGATCATCATCAGGTAAACGCAGGCAGCGCCGCCCTTCAGTGCCAGGCCGACCACGTCGGCATCCCGCGCGCCCCGGCTCTCGACAAACTGCTTCTCTCGCACCCGCGCCAGCGCCTGCACCTGGTCGCGATACAGCGCCGCATCCTCGAAGCGCAGAGCGGCGGCGGCGGTCGCCATCTTGGCCATCAGGTCGGCCATCAACTTGTCATCTTTGCCTTGTAGAAACAGCATTGCGTTGGCTACGTCGCGGGCATAGTCCTCCCTGGCGATCAGGCCCGCGCACGGCCCGCTGCAACGCTTGATCTGGTGCAGGAGGCAGGGCCGCGAACGGTTGCCGAACACCGTGTCCTCGCAGGTTCTGAGGCGAAACACCTTTTGCAGGATATGCAGGCTTTCGCGCACCGCATAGGAATTGGGGAATGGCCCGAAGGCCTGATCGCGCGTGTCCGGCGTACCTCGGAAATAGGCCAGCCGAGGGAAGGCATGGCCGGTCAGCAGCAGCCAGGGATACGACTTGTCGTCGCGGAACAAGATGTTGTACTTGGGCGCCAGGCCCTTGATCAGGTTGTTCTCCAGCAGCAGCGCCTCGGATTCCGAGCGGGTGACGGTGATCTGGATGTCCCGGATATGCGCCACCATCAGCCGAATGCGCGGCGACTGGTCGGATTTCTGGAAATAGCTAGACACCCGCTTCTTCAGGTCGCGCGCCTTGCCCACATATAATATCTCGCCGGCCTCGCCCAGCATCCGGTAGACGCCGGGCAGATTGGGCAGCGAGGCGAGTATCGGCGCGGGGTCGAAGGGGAGTAGCGAGTCGGTCATGCGCCAAGGCTACTCGAATATCGCCATTAGGAGCCTATCGGACTTGAAGAATCGAAGCGAAGCGGGTCAAGCAGGCAAGCCGCAAAGCGGCTGCTCGCAAAAATCGGCT
>PFGT01000019.1 GCA_002782005.1 Hydrogenophilales bacterium CG12_big_fil_rev_8_21_14_0_65_61_21
AAGGGACATTTCTACTTTGCAGGAAAGGGGACATTTCTATTTAGCGTTGACAGTCGAGTAACATCACGGCCATGAACCTCCTCCGGACCCTCGCTGCGGTCAGTTCCATGACCCTGTTGTCGCGCATCCTCGGTTTTGTCCGCGAGGCGGTGATCGCCAGGGCCTTCGGCGCCGGGGCCGCAACCGATGCCTTTTTCGTCGCCTTCCGGCTGCCCAATCTGTTGCGCCGGCTGTTCGCCGAAGGGGCCTTTTCCCAGGCCTTCGTCCCGATCCTGGCAGAATATCGCAACCGGCGCGGCGAGGCCGACACCCACCGCCTCATCAATCGGGTCACCACCGTCCTGTTCGTGGTCCTGGTCGTGGTCACCGGCCTGGGTATCCTGGGCGCGCCGCTCATCATCCTGGTGACCGCGCCCGGCTTCGTCGCCACGCCGGACAAGTTCCAGTTGACGGTGGAACTGACCCGGATCGTCTTTCCCTACATCCTGTTTCTCTCACTGGTTTCCTTGTCCGGCGGCATCCTCAACACCTGGAGCCGGTTCCAGATTCCCGCCTTCACCCCGGTGCTGCTCAATGTCTCGATGATCCTGGCGGCAACGGTGGCTGCACCCTGGTTCGACCCGCCGGCCCTGGCCCTGGGTTGGGGCGCCTTCATCGGCGGCGTGTTGCAACTGGCCTTGCAGGTTCCGGCCTTGCGACGGCTGGGCCTGCTGCCGCGTTGGGACTGGGACCCGCATGATCCCGGCGTGCGGCGCATCCTGAAGCTGATGGGGCCGGCCGCTATCGGCGTTTCGGTGGCCCAGGTCTCCCTGCTCATCAACACCATCTTCGCCTCCTTCCTGCCGACCGGCAGCGTGTCCTGGCTGTCCTACGCCGACCGGCTGATGGAATTTCCCACCGGCCTGTTGGGCGTGGCGCTGGGCACCATCCTGTTACCCTCGCTGGCCAAAAATTATGCCGACAACGATCCTGGTGAATACTCGAAGCTGCTCGACTGGGGGCTGCGCATGACCCTACTGCTGGCCGCGCCGGCGGCGGTGGCGCTGGGTATCCTGGCCATCCCGCTGATCGCCACCTTGTTCTTTCATGGCCAGTTTACCGTCCAGGATGTCGAGATGACCCGGCTGGCGCTGGTGGCCTACTCGGTCGGCCTGGTCGGACTGATCCTGGTCAAGGTGCTGGCGCCCGGCTTTTATGCCCGCCAGAACATCAAGACACCGGTGAAGATCGCCATCTTCACCCTGCTGGCCACCCAGGCCATGAACCTGGCCTTCATCGGGCCCTTCAAGCACGCCGGACTGGCGCTAGCCATCGGCCTCGGCGCCTGCCTGAACGCCGCCATCCTGTTTGCCAATTTGCGCCGCCAGGCGATCTATCAACCGCAGCCGGGCTGGCGTGTCTTTCTGCTCAAATTGCTGCTCGCTCTGGTTGTCATGGCCGCCGTGCTCTGGTTCGGCATGATGGGCGAGGCGCGCTGGGTGGCCTACCACAGCGGCGAGCGGGTGGCCCACCTGGCCGCGCTGGTGGTCGGCGGCGCCTTGAGTTATTTCACTGTCCTCTGGCTAATGGGTTTCAGGCCCGGGGATTTCCAGCGCCGACCGGCATAGACTGCACCCCCCGCGACCGCTAAAATTCGCCTCTTTTCAAGCAGATAGTCAGAGCGGTCTATTTTCAATGCTGATCACCCACGGCTGGCCCCACGCAACCCGACCGAATGCCGTCACCATCGGCAACTTCGATGGCGTCCATCTCGGTCATCAGGCCATGCTGGCCCGGCTGACCGCGCGCGCCACCTCGGTCGGGGGTCTGCCCACCGTGTTGACCTTCGAACCTCACCCACGGGAAATCTTTACGCCTCACGCTGCGCCCAGCCGCCTGACCAGCCTGCGCGAGAAGCTGGAAATCCTCAAGGCCCTGGGCGTCGGCCACGTCCATGTCTGCCGCTTCACCAAGGAATTCGCCGCCCTGAGCGCCGAGGACTTCGTGCGCCGCATCCTGGTCGATGGACTCAAGGCGCGCTATGTGCTGGTCGGTGACGATTTCCGCTTTGGCGCAAAACGGGCCGGCAACCTCGCCCTGCTGCAAACCCTGGGCGAGCGCTATGGCTTTCAGGTCGATGTCCTGCACACCATCGAGGCCGCCGGTCAGCGCGCCTCCAGCACGGCGGTGCGCACGGCCCTGGCGGCCGGCGACATGGCTGGCGCGGCGCAACTGCTCGGCCGGCCCTATTCCATCTCCGGCCGGGTGGTCGGCGGCGACCGGATTGGCCGCAAGATCGGCTACCCCACTGCCAATATCCTGCTTAAGCACAACCGGCCGCCGGTCAAGGGCGTGTTCGCCGTGCGCGTCCAGGGGCTCGCCAGGCCGGACTGGCCAGGCGTGGCCAACCTGGGCACCCGGCCGTCGGTGCATCCGAACGGCAACCCGACCCTGGAGGTGCATCTGTTCGACCTCGACCTCGACAGCAACCTGTACGGCCAGCATTTGCGCGTGGAATTCCTGCACAAGCTGCGCGACGAGCAGAAGTTTCCCAGCTTCGACGCCCTGGTGGTGCAGATCGGCAAGGATGCGGCGTTGGCGCGGGAGTTGTTAAATGCTTAATCTGGCGTTGGCGGTTAATAGCCACGGTTGCAGTTCCTGGACAGCGGCTCAGGCCGCGCGCCCCCGGCCAAACCCGGCCTCAATACTGAATCCAGCAATACCTTGGCGACACCCTGAAAAATGCCCGACTACAAAGACACCCTGAATCTACCTGACACCCCCTTCCCCATGCGCGGCAACCTGGCCAAGCGGGAACCGGGCTGGATCGCCCAGTGGCGCGAGAAGAAGTTGTACGAGAAGCTCCGTGCCAACGGACAAGGCCGGCCGCTGTTCGTGCTGCACGATGGCCCGCCCTACGCCAACGGCAACATCCACATCGGCCACGCGGTCAACAAGATACTCAAGGACATCATCGTCAAGACCGCCTCCCTGGATGGCTTCGACGCCCCCTATGTGCCGGGCTGGGACTGCCACGGGCTGCCCATCGAACTGGTGGTCGAGAAGGCCCATGGCAAACACATTCCCGCCGCGCGCTTCCGCGAACTGTGCCGCGAATACGCCGCCAGCCAGGTCGAGAGGCAGAAGGCCGACTTCATCCGCCTGGGCGTGCTGGGCGACTGGGACCACCCCTATCTCACCATGGATTTTCGCTTCGAGGCCGACATCATCCGCGAGCTGGGCAAGATACAGGCCAACGGCCATCTTTACCTGGGCGCCAAGCCGGTGCACTGGTGCATCGACTGCGGCTCGGCCCTGGCCGAGGCGGAGGTCGAATACGAGGATAAGGTGTCGCCCACCATCGACGTCGCCTTCCCGGTCGCGGATCCGGCTGACCTGGCCCGGCGTATTGGTGTCAATACGCTCGGCGCGCCCGCCTATGCCGTGATCTGGACCACCACGCCCTGGACCCTGCCGGCCAACCAGGCGGTGGCGGTGCACCCGGAGTTCATCTATGACCTGATCCGCACGCCGAAGGGCTTGTTGATCCTGGCCCATGACCTGGCCGAGACCGCGCTCCGGCGTTACGGCTTCGAGACCGCGGAGACCCTGGGCCAGATCAAGGGCGCGGCACTGGAGGGCATGTCGTTGCAACACCCCTTCTACGACCGCCAGGTGCCAATTATCCTAGCCGACTTCGTGACTGCCGAGGATGGCGTCGGCCTGGTCCACATCGCCCCCGGCCATGGCCACGACGACTACATCGCCGGCCTGAAATACCAGCTGGAGGTCGCCAACCCGGTCGGTAACGACGGCCGCTTCTACCCCGACACGGCCATCGTCGGCGGACTCTCGGTCTGGGACGGCAACAAAAAGGTGCTGGAAACCCTGAGCGAGAACGGCCTCTTATTGGCCCAAGGCAGCCTGAAGCACAGCTACCCGCACTGCTGGCGGCACAAGACGCCGATCATCTTCCGCGCCACCCGGCAGTGGTTCATCGGCATGGATCAACAAGGTCTGCGCGCCAAGGCCATGCAGGCGGTCGCGGATACCGAGTTCTACCCAGCCTGGGGCCGCGAGCGCCTGACCGCGATGATAAAGAACCGCCCCGACTGGTGCATCTCGCGCCAGCGCAACTGGGGCGTGCCGATCGCCTTCTTCATGCACAAACAGACCGGCGAGCTGCATCCGCGCTCGCAGGAGATACTGGAGCAGGTCGCCAAACGGGTCGAACAGCACGGCATCGAGGCCTGGTTCAGCCTCGACCCGAAGGAGCTGTTGGGCGCCGAGGCTGACGACTATGAAAAGGCCGGCGACACCCTGGACGTGTGGTTCGACTCCGGCGTCACCCATGCCTGCCTGCTCAAGGAGCGTGCGGGCTTGAAACACCCGGCCGACCTGTATCTGGAAGGCTCGGACCAACATCGTGGCTGGTTCCAATCGAGCCTCTTGACCGGCTGCGCCACCGATGGCCACGCGCCTTATGAGGCGCTGCTCACCCATGGCTTCGTGGTCGATGGCAAGGGCATGAAGATGTCCAAGTCCAAGGGCAACGTGGTCGCGCCGCAGAAGGTGTCGGACTCGCTCGGTGCGGAAATACTGCGCCTGTGGGTGGCCAGCACCGACTATTCCGGTGAGCTGACCATCTCCGACGAAATCCTGAAGCGGGTGGTCGAGGCCTACCGGCGCATCCGCAACACCCTGCGTTTCTTGCTCGCCAACACCGCCGATTTCGAGATGGCGAAAAACGGCCTGCCGGTGGAGCAGTGGCTGGAGATCGACCGCTATGCCGTCGCGCTGACCCGCCAGATGCAGGACGCGGTCCTGGCCGATTACCGGGTCTACAGCTTTCATACGGCGATGCAACGGCTGCGCCACTTCTGCTCGGAAGACCTGGGCGCCTTCTATCTCGACATCCTCAAGGATCGGCTGTACACCGCCGGGGCCAATTCGACCGCCCGCCGTGCGGCGCAAACCGCGCTTTGGCACATCCTGCAAACCCTGACCCGGCTGATGGCGCCGATCCTGTCGTTCACCGCCGAGGAGATATGGGCGCTCACCTGCCAGTCCGACAGCGTCTTCCTGTCGGTCTGGCACGAGCCGCCAAGACTGGCCGACGTCGACGCGCTCATCGCCAGCTGGACCCGGCTACGCGAGCTGCGCGCCCTGGCCAGCAAAGAGATCGAGGAACTGCGCGTCGCCGGCCAGGTCGGCTCGTCCTTGCAGGCCGAGGTGATCTACTACGCCGACGGCGCCGATTACGACCTGCTGGCCAGTCTGGGCGACAACCTGCGCTTTGTGGTCATCGCCTCGGCCGCGCGGGTCGAAAAGGCGGCCGGCGAGACCCGGGTCGAGGTCGGCGCACTCGCTCATGCCAAGTGCGAACGCTGCTGGCATGTGCGCGCCGATGTCGATGCCGACCCGGCCCATCCCGGTCTGTGCGGCCGTTGTGTGAGCAACCTGTATGGCGCGGGTGAGCCTCGTGACTACGCCTAGAGCCGGCCTTACCTGGCTCTGGCTCTCCGGCCTGGTCGTGTTATTGGACCAGGCCAGCAAGCTGGCGGTAGTGAGCAAGCTGGCACTGCACGAGGCCATCCCGGTCACATCGTTTTTCAGCCTGGTCTACTGGCAAAACCTCGGCGCGGCCTTTTCCCTGTTCGCCGACCAGCCAGGTTGGCAACGGGGGTTCTTCATCTTCGTGGCCCTGGCCGCCGCCTTCATCATCCTCCACCTACTGCGCAAGACCTGCGGTCGCACCCTGTTTTGCGTAGCGCTGGCCCTGATCCTGGGCGGCGCGCTGGGTAACGTCATCGACCGCTTCGCCTATGGCTATGTGGTGGACTTCCTGCTGTTTTACTGGCGGGACTGGTTCTACCCGGCCTTCAACGTGGCCGACTCCGCCATCACCGTCGGCGCCGGTCTGCTGATCGTCGACTCGTTCCGGCGCGAGCGGCCCATACAGCCTGGCGCTCATGACCAGTGAAATCCTGCTCGCCAACCCGCGCGGCTTCTGCGCCGGGGTCGATCGCGCCATCGCTATCGTCGAGGCGGCGCTGGAACGCTTCGGTGCTCCGATCTATGTCCGCCATGAAGTAGTGCACAACCGCTTCGTGGTCGACAACCTAAAGACCAGGGGCGCCATCTTCATCGAGAACCTGGATGATGTGCCCGACGGCGCCACCCTCATCTTCAGCGCCCACGGCGTACCCCGGTCGGTGCGCCAGGAAGCGGCACGGCGTGGTCTGAACGTGTTTGACGCCACCTGCCCGCTGGTGACCAAGGTCCACAAGGAGGTCATCAAGCTGCACAATGCCGGCTTCGAGATCGTCATGATCGGCCACCAGGGCCACCCCGAAGTGGAAGGCACCATGGGCCAGGTGGAGGGCGGCATGTATCGGGTGGAGACCCCGGCGGACGTCGCCAACTTGACGGTGAGCCACCCTGACCGGCTCGCCTATGTCACCCAGACCACCCTGTCGGTCAGTGATGCGGCGCAGGTAGTGGCGGTGCTGACCGCCCGCTTTCCCGGCATCGTCGGCCCCAAGCGCGACGACATCTGCTACGCCACCCAGAACCGCCAGGACGCCGTGAAGCGGTTGGCCCTGGAATGCGATGTGGTCATCGTGGTTGGCTCGCCCAACAGTTCAAATTCCAACCGGCTACGCGAAGTCGCCGCCCACTGTGGCCGCCCGGCCTACATGGTGGACAACGCCGGGCAACTCGACCCGGCCTGGCTGGCAGGCAAACAGCGCATCGGCATCAGCGCCGGGGCATCCGCCCCGGAGGTGCTGGTGGACGGGGTCATCGCGCGGTTAAAAACGCTCGGCGCCGACACCGTGACGCTCCAAGCCGGCATCGAAGAAACCATCAACTTCCCGTTGCCCAAAGGGCTACAGCGGTAAACAGATTAATCGCGGCGACACACCGCCGCGATTAATCTTGACCAATACTTCTTTTGGAGTACTCTTTTGGTAGGTGGTATGTCCCTACCAAGCCACCGTTTAATGTTGCACTTCGAAACCAAAATCACGAGGAGTTAACATGAATGGAGATGTCGGATTTTTTCGCAAACTTCCCAGCGCCCTACCGGGTCTTGCCCTGATTATCGTTACCATGGTGGTGATACGTTTTTGGGTCGAGCCCTGGATGACAAGTGCGGTTGTATTCGGTACAAAAGGTTGGCTGGTCAAGGTCACTCACTTGAATTACATCCTGCTGGGTATCATCTGCGGCATGCTTTACCGCAATGTCCTGTTCGGCGGCAGGATGCCGGATGTATTGAGCGATGGCTTCAAGTTGTCCCGCCTGATGATCAAGACCGGGATCATCCTGTTGGGCTCCCTTTATACCTTTAACGCAATCGTCCAGCTCGGTTCCATGGCGATCTTCCTGATCGGTGGTTTCGTGGTCCTGACCATCATCCTGGTGCTATGGCTCGGCACAGCCTTCGGACTTGACCGCTCAATGATCGGCGTCATGGCGAATGCCCTCAGCATCTGTGGGGTAAGCGCCGCAGTAGCCACCTCGCCGGCCGTCGAGGCCAAGGCCAGCCATGTGGCCTACGCCATCGCCACCATCCTGGGGTTCGGCATCGTCACCATGTTCATCAGCCCGTTCATCGGTCATGCACTCGGTCTCACCGACCTGCAGTATGGCGCGTGGATCGGTACCGGCATTCTCAATTCCGGTCAGGTGCTGGCGGCGGCGCTGGCGTTCAATCCCAACGTGGCCCCGGGCACAGCCGTCTCGGTTGCTGAGATATGGAACATCATGCGGGTAATCTCGATCCCGTTTGCGGTTTTCGCGGTCACGGTCTGGTATTGGTCTGGCAAGACGGAAGAGGCCGAGGGCGGCAAGCGCAAGGGTTTGGGTACGCTGCTGGTCGAGAAATTTCCGGTGTTCGTCATCGGCTTTCTGGTCATGGTGTTTCTGACCAGCATGGGGGCATTCGGCGATGTCGGTCTCAAGAACGGCCCGCCCGCCTCCGAGACCATCAAGATGATGCGTGTATGGATGACCTGGATATTCGGCTTTGGGCTGGTCGGTCTGGGCGGCTATATCGATATCAAGGAACTCAAGCAGGCCGGCGGCGCGCCGCTCAAACTCGGCCTGATTGTCGGCGTCACCAAATATGTCCTGGCATTGCTGGTGGTGTTCGCGATCAAAGACTATCTGGTTGCAATCTGATTACCGCAAGGAGAATGAACATGGCTAAAACTGGCAGCGAAACCATCGGCGCCGCAGGCGAAAAGGGCAAGATGACCCTGTTCAAGGATGACCGGGCCGAAGACATCGGCGCGATCATCTTGAGCGTGATCGTGGTCGCCATCATTATTATCTTGACGATGAAATAAGCGTGTACCGGCATATTGTCGTCACCGTGGACGGTTCCGCCGCCACGGCGGAAGCGCTGCAACACGCCGTCCATCTCGCCCGTCAGAGCACAGCCGCCCTGACGGGCGTTTTCGTGCTGGACGGCAATTGGGCGGATTTCATTGGCAACGACTGGCAATCGTCCAAAGGCGCGCGTCAGGGTTTTCTCGACCATGTCCGCGCAGAACAGGAAGCGCAGGCCGTAGCCGCACAGGACCAATTCGAGATCGCTACCGCCGGCCTTGAAAATGCGGCATTCTCGCTCCTGGGCGGTGACCCAACCGAGGAATTGATCCAGCTCGCCAACGCCCCGACCACCGACCTCATGATCGTCAGCCGTTGCGTGTTCCAGGTGAGCGGCCGCCCCAGCCTCAAAGCCCTCGCCAAGACGCTGGCGCAGAAAGCGACACGCCCACTATTACTGCTTTCCTGAAGCGGCATAAACCAAGCAGCGCCTAGGAGCCTGCCGGGCTCCTGGTGTAGTGTCGCATCCTTTGGAACGCTTATATGCAAGCCCTTGTAGATCGGGTTTTACCCCGACCAACCGGGCATGTCAGCGGGGTTTTGTAGGTCGGGATGAATCCCGACGACGCGGGTTCCATGGGCCTGGTTGTCGGGATGAATCCCGACCTACGTCCGATGCATTGGCCTTTCCTTGTACGCATAGGCGCCAAACAACTGCAACACTGCACTAGCGCAGCGACATCTGCACCGCGAGGGCGCAAAGGGTCAACAGTGTCTGGGGCAGGATGCCCAGCAATAGAATGGCGAGGCCATTGACCGACAACAGCATCACGGCATCGCCGGCATGTTGCCCGTAGACCGGGCTTTCGGCCGGCGGGGTGTCGAAGTACATGAGCCAGACCACGCGCAGGTAGAAGAATGCGCCAATCAGCGAGAACAGCACCGCGACCACCGCCAAGCCGATCCAGCCTGCGCCGACCAGGGCCTGCAACACCGTCAGCTTGGCGTAAAAGCCAACGAATGGCGGCAGCCCGGCCATCGACATCATGACCATCGCCATAATGGCTGCCAGCCAGGGATGGTGAGCGTTTAGGCCCTTGAAGTCGTCCAGATTTTCGGCTTCGGCTCCGGTTCGGGACAGGTAGGTGACCATACCAAAACCACCCAGACTCATCAGCACATAGGTCACGGCATAGAACATGGCGGCCGAATAGCCGGCCAGGCTGCCGGTCATCATACCCAGGAGCAAAAAGCCCATGTGGGAGACGGTCGAGTAGGCCAGCATACGCTTGATATTGGTCTGAGCGATGGCGGCGATATTGCCGATGGCCAGCGAGGCCACGGCCATTACCGCGAGCATCTGTTGCCAGTCGCCGTGGGCGGGCTGCAAGCCGTCCACCAGAATGCGCATGGCGAAGGCGAAGGCCGCCAGCTTGGGGGCCGTGCCGACGAACAGGGTCACGGCGGCAGGCGCGCCGTGGTACACGTCCGGCGCCCACATATGGAATGGCGCGGCGCCCAGCTTGAAGCCCAGGCCGGCGACGATAAAGACCAAGCCGAATGCCAGCACGATCTCGCTCTTGACGTTGAAATGCAGGGCCTCGGCCACCTTGCCGAGTTCAAGCGAACCGGTCAGGCCATAGATCAGCGACATGCCATAGAGCAGCAGGCCGGAGGCCAGTGCGCCAAGCACAAAGTACTTCATGGCCGCCTCGGTGGCGCGCGCCGAATCGCGTTCCATGGCGACCATGGCGTAGAGCGCCAGCGACAGCAGTTCCAGGCCCAGATACAGGGTCAGGAAATGGTTGGCGGAGATCATGACCAGCATGCCCAGTACCGCAAATAGCAAAAGTCCCAGGTAGTCGCCGGAAAGCATCTTGCGGTCAGTCAGGAACTGGCGCGAATAGATCACCGCCGCGATAGCTGAGAAGCAGGTCAACAGCTTGAGCACTTCGCCCATTGGATCGTCCACGTACAGACCGTTGAAGGCCAGCACCGGCACACCGGCGCCAGTGAATACCACCAAGGCGGCGGTCAGCAACAAGCCGGTCAGGGTCAGCAGGTAGACCGCTGCCCTGGACTGGTTATAGGCCTCGACCAGGAGGACCACGCAGGCCACAGCGAGCAAGCCAATCTCCGGCAGGGCGGTGACGAAATCGGACGAAATGGAGGTCATCGCGGATACCTTAAGGGATCAATTTGCTGTGAGCGACATGCTCCAGCAGATTGTTGACGGAGGCATGCATCACGTCGGTGATGGGCAGCGGATAGACGCCTATGGCCAGCACGCCAATGGCAAGCGACGCCAGCACCAGAAACTCGCGGCCGTCGATGTCGGTAAGCCCCGCGACGTGTTCGTTGGCCACCTTGCCGTAGACCACCCGCTTGTACATCCACAGGGTGTAAGCGGCGCCAAATATCAGGGTCAGGCCGGCGGTGGCAGCCCACCAGAAGTTCACCTTCATGGCGCCCAGCACGACCATGAACTCGCCGACAAAGCCGGAGGTGCCGGGCAGGCCTGAGTTGGCCATGGCAAACAGCATGAACAGGGCGGCAAACCGGGGCATGGTATTGGCCACGCCGCCGTAATCGGCGATCTGCCGGGAATGAACCCGGTCATACATGACGCCGATGCAGAGGAACAACGCCCCGGCGACGAAACCGTGCGAGATCATCTGGATCAGGCCACCCTCGATGCCCAGCGGGTTGAACAGGAAGAACCCTAGGGTGACGAAACCCATGTGAGCGATCGACGAATAGGCGATCAGCTTCTTCATATCGGCCTGCACCAGGGCCACCAGGCCGATGTAGACCACGGCGATAAGCGACAGCCCAACCATCAGCCAGGTCAGTTCATGGGCGGCATCCGGAACGATGGGCAGGGTGAAGCGCAGCAGGCCATATGCGCCAACCTTCAGGGTAATCGCCGCCAGCACCACCGAACCGCCGGTCGGCGCCTCGACGTGGGCATCCGGCAGCCAGGTATGCACCGGCCACATCGGCACCTTGACCGCAAAGGCAAAGAAGAAGACCACGAACAACAGCAACTGGGCCATCATGGTCAGACCCACCTTGTGCCAGACCATGATCTCGAAGCTGCCGCCGCTGACGAAAAACAGGTAGATCATCGCCACCAGCATCAACAGTGAGCCGAGCAGCGTGTAAATAAAGAACTTGATCGCCGCGTAGATCCGGTTCGGTCCGCCCCATATGCCGATAATCAAATACAGCGGGATCAGCATGGCCTCGAAGCAAACATAGAACAACATACCGTCGAGGGCCGCGAAAACGCCGTTGATGATGCCTGACTGGATCAACATGGCGGCCATGTACTGGGCCACCTTGGTCTGGATTACCTTCCAGCCGGCCAGGACCACCAACACGGTGGTAAAGCTATTGAGCAGGATGAAGGGCATCGAGATGCCGTCGACGCCCAAGTGGTACCAGATGTTGAAGGACGGCACCCAAGGCAACGCTTCTTCGAACTGTATGGCCGGTGTGCTGACGTTGAAGCCGGTCCACAAAGGGATGGCGACCAGCAAACCGAGTACCGCACCGATCAGGGCCAAGGTACGTTGACCACTGGCATTGCGGTCGTCGCCACCGGCAGCCAGAACGAGCAGGCCAGCCACGATAGGCACCCAGATGGTGAGGCTTAAAATTCCAATTCCTTCCAGCATTGCATCTTCCCGAGCGTTCTTCCCGCTAGACGAACCAGGTCGCCAGCAAGGCCACGCCGATAATCATGGCGAAGGCATAGTGATAGATGTATCCCGATTGCAGATAGCGCGAGATGCGGGCGATCTGGCCCACCAGGCGGGCCGAGCCGTTCACCAGCACGCCGTCAATAGCGGCCACATCGCCCCAACGCCACAGTTTGCCGCCCAGGAGGCGAGCGCCGCCGGCGAAGAACCAGTCGTTGAACCGGTCGAAACCGTATTTGTCGTCCAGTATGGCGTAGACAATGCCGGCCTTTTCCTTGATCTTCTCGGGCAGATCCTTGCGCACCATATATAAATAATACGCAGTGGCCACGCCCGCCACGGCCAGCCAAAACGGCAGGGTTGTCAGGGCGCTCAGGGCCATGGCCGCCGGGCCATGGAACTCGGCGCCGAGCTCCGCCATGGCCGGGTGGGCGAGCGCGTCGATATAGATGGCCGAACCAAAGAAGCCGCCGTACAGCATGGGCTCAATGTAAGGCCAGCCGGCGTAGATGGAGGGGATAGCCAACAGGACCAGCGGCACGGTAACCACCCAGGGCGATTCATGCGGCGCGCCATGGTGGCCTTGAGAGTCGCCCTCCTCGCCATGATCGTGCTCGGCGTGGGCGTTGTGAAAGCGCTCCTTGCCGTGGAACACAAGGAAGTAAAGACGGAAGGAATAGAAGGCGGTCACAAACACGCTGGCGGTCACGGCAAAGGCGGCGAACCCGGAACCCCACAGGTGCGATGCCTGCACCGCCTCGATGATCGAGTCCTTCGAGTAGAAACCGGAAAACCCGGGTGTGCCGATCAATGCCAGCGAGCCGATCAGCATGGTCAGCCAGGTGATCGGCATGTATTTTTTCAGGCCGCCCATGTTGCGGATGTCCTGGTCGTGGTGCATGCCCATGATGACCGAGCCAGCGCCCAGGAACAGCAGGGCCTTGAAAAAGGCGTGGGTCATCAGGTGAAAGATCGCCGCCGAGTATGCCGAAGCGCCCAATGCAACGGTCATGTAACCAAGCTGGGACAGGGTGGAATAGGCGATTACACGCTTGATGTCGTTCTGGATCATGCCCAGGAAGCCCATGAACAGGGCGGTGATCGCGCCGATAATCATGACGAAGGACAACGAGGTATCGGACAGCTCGAACAGCGGCGACATCCGGGCCACCATGAAGATGCCGGCGGTGACCATGGTGGCGGCGTGGATCAGCGCCGAGATGGGGGTCGGGCCCTCCATCGAGTCGGGCAGCCAGACGTGCAGCGGGAACTGGGCCGACTTGCCCATGGCGCCGATGAACAGCAGGACGCAGATTACCGTCAACAACGACCAGGGATGACCGTCGATCAGGGAGATCGTGTGGCCGGCCATCTGCGGCGCCATCTGGAATACCTGCTGATAGTCCAGGCTACCAAACCAGGCCATGATCAGGGCGATGCCGAGCAGGAAGCCGAAGTCACCCACCCGGTTGACCATGAAGGCCTTCAGGTTGGCGTAGATGGCCGACTCGCGGGTGAACCAGAAACCGATCAGCAGATAGGACACCAGGCCCACCGCCTCCCAACCGAAGAACAGTTGCAGGAAGTTGTTGCTCATCACCAGCATCAACATCGAGAAGGTAAACAAGGCGATATAACTAAAGAAGCGCTGGTAGCCCGGATCGTCGGCCATGTAGCCGATGGTGTAGATATGCACCATGAGCGAGACGAAGGTCACCACCAGCATCATCACCACGGTCAGCCGGTCGATCAGGAAACCGATCTCCAAGCTGAGGTTGCCGGAGGTCAGCCAGGTGTATATGGCGCCGTTGAAGGTATGACCGGCCAGCACGTCCTGAAAGATCAAGAGCGAGGCCAGAAAGGCGACCAGGACGCCCAAAATAGTGACCAGGTGGGCGCCGGTGCGGCCGATCAGCTTGCCGAACAGACCGGCAACGACGGCGCCGGCCAAGGGGGCCATGGGGACGACGAGGTAGAGCGTTTTTATGTCCATGCCGTCAGCCCTTCAGTTTGTCGAGGTCCTGCACATTGATGCTCCTCGTATTGCGGAACAGCACCACCAGGATGGCCAGGCCGATGGCCGATTCGGCCGCGGCGACGGTCAGGATGAAGAACACGAAGACCTGCCCCGCCGTGTCGTTGAGAAAATGGGAGAAGGCGATGAAGTTCAGGTTCACCGCCAACAGCATCAGCTCGATGGCCATCAACAGGACGATAAGGTTCTTGCGGTTGAGAAAGATGCCCAGTACGCCGATGGCAAACAGGATGGAACCGAGTATGAGGTAATGATTCACGCCGATCATTCGTCCGCCTCCTTGTATTCAGGGTGCTGGGGCTTCAGGTTGACCATGCGGATATGACCCTTGGCGGTTTGCCTGGATTGCCAACCCGGATCGATGTTCTTGCGATTGGGATTGCGGCGCAAGGTCAGGGCGATGGCGGCGACGATGGCCACCAGCAGGATAACCGCCGCCAGCTCGAAGGCGTAGACGTAATCGGTATAGAGCAGGAGACCCAGTTCCCGCGTGTTGCTGTAGCTCGCTGGCTTGGCGGTCGGCGCGCTCAGACCGAAGCGGTCGCCGCCCAGCACCATGACCATCTCCACTGCCATCAGCCCGGCAACCAGCCCGGCCAGCGGCAGGTGGTCCCAGAAACCCTTGCGCATCTCCTCGATATTGATGTCCAGCATCATCACCACAAAGATGAACAACACCATCACCGCGCCGACATAGACCAGGATCAGGGCGATGGCCAGGAATTCGGCCTCAAGCAATATCCACAGACCGGCCGCAGTAAAGAAAGTCAGCACCAGGGCCAGCGCCGAGTGCACCGGGTTCTTGGCGGTAACCACCCTAAGCCCGGCCAGGAGCAGGATGGCGGCGAGGAAGTAGAAGACCAGACTGGCGAAATCCATACGTTATATCCGTGAAACGTGAAACATGAAACGTGAAAAGTCGCGTTTCGTTTCGGTTTTACATTTCACCTTTCACCTTTCACTTTTTACAGGTTTATCGGTACTTGGCGTCCGCCGCTCGGTCGGCGGCAATCTGGGCCTCGTACTGGTCGCCCACCGCCAGCAGCATCGCCTTGGTGTAGTAAAGATCACCGCGCCGCTCGCCATGGTATTCGAAGATGCGGGTTTCGACGATGGCGTCCACCGGGCAGGCCTCTTCGCAAAAACCGCAGAAGATGCACTTGGTCAGGTCGATGTCATAGCGGGTGGTACGCCGGGTGCCGTCGGCGCGCTGGGCCGACTCGATGGTGATGGCCATGGCCGGGCAAACCGCCTCGCATAGTTTGCAGGCGATGCAGCGCTCCTCGCCGTTGGCGTAGCGGCGCTGGGCATGGAGACCACGAAAGCGCGGCGATTGCGGCGTCCGTTCGTCCGGATACTGGATGGTGATCTTGCGCGCGAACAGGTGCCGGCCGGTGACCGCCAGGCCCTTGAGCAGCTCGATCAACAGGAAGGTATTGAAGAAGCGTTTGATAGTGGAAATCATCCTCGCCTCCTCAATGGAACAGATAACCCAGCGGGGTCTGCATGAACCCGCCTATGACCAGTATCCAGATCAGGGTGACCGGGATGAATACCTTCCAGCCCAGGCGCATGATCTGGTCGTAGCGGTAGCGTGGGAAGGTGGCGCGGAACCAGAGGAACAGGAACAGCACGAAGCTCATCTTGGCCGCGATCCAGAAGAAGCCGTCGGGCAGGAACGGCAACGGCGACAGCCAGCCACCCAGGAACAAGATTGAGGTCAGCGCCGAGACCAAGATCATGTTGGCGTATTCGGCCAGGAAGAACACCGCGAAGGCCATTCCGGAATAATCAAGATGGAAGCCGGCGACGATCTCCGACTCACCCTCGGCGACGTCGAACGGCGCCCGGTTGATCTCGGCCACGCCGGAAATCAGATAAACCAGGAACAATGGGAACAGCGGCAGCCAGTACCACTGCCAGAAACCGCCTTTCTGGGCGTTGACGATATCCACCATATTGAGGCTCTGGGCGGCCATCAGCACCCCGACCAGGGCGAAGCCCATGGCGATCTCATAGGAGACAATCTGGGCCGCCGAACGCATCGCGCCCAGGAAGGCATATTTGGAGTTGGACGCCCAGCCAGCGACGATCACGCCATAGACGCCCATTGAGGTGATCGCCATGATGTAGAGCAGGCTGGCATCGATGTTGGCCAGCACCCAGTCCTCGGTGAACGGCACCACCGCCCAGGCCGCCAGGGCCGGACCGATGGCCAGCACCGGCGCGAGCAGAAACAGCGGCTTGTCGGCACCGGTAGGAAGAACGATCTCCTTGGTCATCAGTTTGACCGCGTCAGCAATAGGCTGACCCAGACCAATCAGCCGGTAACCGAAGAAACCAACCCGGTTCGGTCCGATGCGGATTTGCATATAGCCGATGATCTTGCGCTCGGCATAGGTCAGGTAGGCCACCGCGATCAACAACGGCAGGACGATGACGATGATCTTCGCCAAGGTCCAGATCGGTAGCCAGGCCGGGCCGAGGAGTTGCTGCAAATAGTCCATCACATCTTCTCCAGGCTGATCGGTCCAAAGCGCGGTCCAAGCTGGACCGCCGCAGCCAGGCCGCCAGCCAGGCGCACCACGTTGTCGGGCAGGCGGTCGTCGCGCATCAGCTTGAACACCACCTCGGCGTCGCTCTGCCTGACCTTGACCGGTTTGTCTTCGCTCAGGCCAAGGCGGGCGATCAGGGCGCCACAAGCCATGGCGGCATGGCCGACCTGGCCATCGACGGTAACCTGTAGAGCCGGCGCGCGGCGGCTATACGCGTCGAGCTGGTAGACGGCCGTATCGCCCAGGCGTTCGATACCGGCGGCGGCATTCAGATGCGCCACGGTCACGTCGGCAATCTCATTGTTCAACCTGGCGCGTACCGTGGCCTCGCCTTCGGGTAGCGCCTCAGCCAGTACCTGCTCGGCGCTATCCTGGTCGAAGCCTGCCAGGCCAAACTGGTTACCCAGTACCCGCAACACCTTCCAGGCCGTGCGAGCCTCGCCCTGCGGCGGTATTGCGGCACACCAGGATTGCAGCCGGCCTTCCATGTTGACATAGCTGCCGGCGGTCTCAGCGTAGGCCGCGACTGGCAGCATGACCTGGGCATAATCGGCACCGGCGGTCTTGAACGGCGACAACGCAATCACCAGTTCGGCGCCAGCCAGGGCCTGGTGCGCGACAGCCGAGTCAGCGGCGTCCAGTTCCGGCTCGGCGCCGAGGATGACATAGGCCTTCTTCGGTGCGACAAACATCGCTGCGGCATTCAGGCCGCCTTGGCGCGGCCGGCAGCCGACCACACCGGCCCCCACCGCATTGGCCGAATCGACCAGGAAACCCAGCGTCGCGCCGGTCGCCTTGGCAATAGCCTGCGCCAAGACATGGAGTTCGCTGGCGGCCGGGTGCTGTTGCGCCACTGCGCCGAGCAGCACCGCCTTCTTCTCACCCGATTTCAGGCTGGCGGCCATGGCGCGGGCGGCATCGGAAACAACCACGTCAGACAAACCGTCGATATCGGCGCCAACCGCCTTGGCCACCTGGGCCAGGATGTTGACCAGATCGGACGGCCGGGCGATCAGCTTGTTGGCAACTGAACAGAGCAGGTCGTCGTCGGCGCAATGAACCACGTTCACCTGGGCGCCCTTCTTGACTGCCTGGCGCAGGCGTTGGGCGATCAGCGGTTGTTCCTTGCGCACGGTCGAGGCGACCAGCAACACCCGATCCAGCTTATTGAGATCGGTCACCGCCATACCCAGCCATTCGACGCCATCGCGCCGGCCACTGAAATCGACTCGGTCGATGCGGCTGTCGATGTTTTCGCAACCCAGTGCCCGAGCCAATTTCTGGAATAGATAGAGTTCCTCGACGGTCTGGTGCGGCGAGGCGATAAAGCCGATGGCGCTCGCTCCATGGGTATCGCGGATCACCTTGAGCGCGCCGGCGGCAAAGGCCATGGCCTTGGGCCAATCGACCTCAACCCAGCGGCCGCCGTCCTTGACCATGGGACGGGTCAGCCGCTCAGCGGAATTGAGCGCCTGGTAGCTGAAGCGGTCGCGGTCGGCCAGCCAGCATTCGTTGATCGCCTCGTTGTCGACCGGGGTGACGCGCATGACCCGGTTATCCTTGACCTGCAAGGCCAGGTTGCTGCCCAGGCCATCGTGCGGGCTGATACCCTTGCGCCGGGCCATCTCCCAAGACCGGGCGCTGAAGCGGAAGGGCTTGGAGGTCAAGGCGCCGACCGGGCACAGGTCGATGACGTTGCCGGATAGTTCCGACGAGACATGGTGTTCGAGGAAGGGCATGACCTCGGTGTGCTCGCCACGGCCGGGCATACCCAATTCCATGATGCCGGCGATCTCCTGACCGAAACGGACGCAGCGGCTGCAATGGATGCAGCGGGTCATGTCGGTGGCGACCAGCGGGCCGAGGTCTTTTTCCTTCACCACGCGCTTGGCTTCGGCGTAGCGCGAGGCGACGCCGCCATAGCCCACGGCGATGTCCTGCAACTGGCATTCGCCGCCCTGATCGCAGATCGGGCAGTCGAGCGGGTGGTTGATGAGTAGGAACTCCATCACCCCCTTCTGGGCCTCGACCGCTTTGGCCGAGTAGCTACGCACGACCATGCCGTCAGTCACCGGCGTAGCGCAGGCGGGCAAGGGCTTGGGCGCCTTTTCCACCTCGATGAGGCACATCCGGCAACTGGCGGCGATGCTGAGTTTCTTGTGGTAACAGAAATGCGGGATGTAGATGCCGGCCGCGCGCGCGGCATCCATCACGGTACTGCCGGCGGCGATCTCGATCTGTTGGTCGTCGATGGTTATCAGGGGCATATCAGGCTCCCACCATGCAACGTTTGTGTTCGATGTGGTACTCGAATTCCTGGCGGAAGTGCTTGATGAAACTCTGCACTGGGCCCACGGCGGCCTCGCCCAGGGCGCAGATGGTGCGGCCGGCGATGTTGTTGCCGACGCTCATCAACAGGTCCAGGTCTTCCGGACGACCCTCGCCGTGCTCGATACGGTGCACCACGCGGTACATCCAGCCGGTGCCCTCGCGGCAAGGTGTGCACTGACCGCAGGATTCCTCATAGTAGAAGTAGGACAGGCGCTCCAGCGCCTTGACCATGCACACCGTCTCGTCCATGACGATGACCGCGCCGGAGCCGAACATGGAACCGGCCTTGGCGATGGAATCATAGTCCAGGGTGCAGGCCATGATGATCTCGGCCGGCAACACCGGGGCCGAGGAGCCGCCGGGGATGACCGCCTTCAAGGTGTGCCCGTCGCGCACCCCGCCGGCCATGACCAGGAGGTCGGCGAACGGCGTGCCCATGGGGATTTCATAGTTGCCCGGCTTATTGACATGACCGGAGATCGAGAAGATCTTGGTGCCGCCGTTGTTGGGCTTACCCAGATCGAGAAAGGCCTGGCCGCCGTTACGCATGATCCAGGGGATCGAGGCCAGTGTCTCGGTGTTGTTGATCGTGGTCGGCTTGCCATAGAGACCAAAGCTGGCCGGGAACGGCGGCTTGAAGCGCGGCTGGCCCTTTTTGCCCTCGATCGATTCGAGTAGCGCAGTCTCTTCGCCGCAGACATAGGCGCCGTAACCTTGGTGGGCATGGACATCGAATGCCCAGCCGGAACCGCAGATGTTATTGCCCAGATAGCCGGCGGAGCGCGCTTCTTCCAGCGCCTTTTCCCAGGATTCGTACAGCTCGAAGATCTCGCCGTGGATGTAGTTGTAACCGGCCTTGGCGCCCAGTGTGTAGCCAGCAATGACCATGCCTTCGATGAGCTGGTGGGGGTTGAACTCAATAATGTCGCGGTCCTTGAAGGTGCCCGGCTCGCCTTCGTCGCTGTTGCAGACGATGTACTTGTCGCCCTCGTAGTTGCGCGGCATGAAGCTCCACTTCAGGCCGGTCGGGAAACCGGCGCCGCCACGGCCGCGCAGGGCGGAAATCTTGACCTGCTCGATGATCTCGGCCGCCGGGGTCTTCTCGGCCAATATCTTTTTCAGCGCCGAGTAGCCGCCGTTGGCGACATAGGTCTCCAACGACGCCGGGTTGGCGTGGTCTAGGGTCCAGAGGCAGACCTTGGGGCCAGTGTATGGGGCGCTCATTTCAGCTCATCCAGCAGCTTGTCCACTGTTTCCGGCGACAGGTGGGCATGCATCGTGTGATTATTGTGCAGGCACAGCGGGCCGCTGCCACAAGTACCCATGCACTCGCCTTCCTTCAAGGTGAAGCGGCCGTCCGGCGTGGTCTCGCCAAAGCCGATGCCGAGCTTCTGCTTGAGATAATCGGCCACCGTGTCGGCGCCCTGCAACTGGCACGGCAGGTTGGTGCAGACGGTGATCTTGTGGCGGCCGCAGGGTTCGAGCTGGTACATGTTGTAGAAGGTGGCGACCTCATAGACGGCGATGGTCGGCATACCAAGGTACTGGGCGACAGACTCAATGGTCGCGGGGGCCAGCCAGCCCTTTTCAACCTGGGCGATGCGCAGCGCGGCCATCACCGCCGACGGCTTTTGGTCGGCTGGATACTTGGCGACTTCTTTGTCGATCTGGGCCAGGGAATCGGCAGAGAGCAGCGATTGAGCGGATAAGGTCATCGATCGATGTCCCCGAAAACGATGTCCATGGTGCCGATGATGGCGACCACGTCGGCGATCATATGACCGCGCGCCATCTCGTCCATAGCCGAGAGGTGGACGAAACCGGGCGCCCGCAACTTCATCCGGTAGGGCTTGTTGGCGCCGTCCGAGATGAGGTAGACGCCGAACTCGCCCTTTGAGTGTTCGATGGCGGCATAGGCCTCGCCCGCCGGCACATGCATGCCCTCGGTGAACAGCTTGAAATGGTGGATCAGCTCTTCCATGTTGGCCTTCATGGTAGCGCGCGACGGTGGCGCCACCTTGTGGTCGCCGGTAATCACCGGCCCCGGATTGGCCTTCAGCCAGTCTACGCACTGCCGGATGATGCGGTTGCTCTGGCGAAACTCTTCCATGCGCACCAGATAACGGTCGTAGCAATCGCCGTTCTTGCCGACGGGAATCTCGAAATCGAGCCGGTCATAGACCTCGTAGGGCTGCATCCGGCGCAGGTCCCAGGCGACCCCGGAACCGCGCAGCATGGGGCCGGTAAAGCCCAGTGCCTTGGCCCGGCCGGCATCGACTACGCCAATGCCGACGGTGCGCTGTTTCCAGATGCGGTTCTCGGTCAGCAGCGTTTCGTAATCGTCAACGCACTTCGGAAAACGATTGGTGAAGTCCTCGATGAAGTCCAGCACCGAACCTTCCCGATGGGTATTCAGCCTCGCCACTTCGGCGGCGCTCTTGTACTTGTTGACCTGGTACTTGGGCATACTGTCCGGCAAGTCGCGGTAGACGCCGCCCGGCCGGTAGTAAGCCGCATGGACCCGGGCGCCGGTGACTGCCTCATAGATGTCCATCAGGTCTTCCCGCTCTCGGAAGGTGTACAGGAACATGGTCATGGCGCCGATGTCGAGGCCGTGGGTGCCTAACCAGAGCAGGTGATTCAGGATGCGGGTGATCTCGTCGAACATCACCCGGATGTATTGGGCGCGTACCGGCACCTCGCAGCCCAGGAGCTTCTCGACCGCCAGCACATAGGCGTGCTCGTTCTGCATCATGGACATGTAGTCCAGGCGGTCCATGTAGGGCACGGTCTGCAGGAAGGTGCGGTTCTCGGCCAGCTTCTCGGTGGCGCGGTGCAACAGACCGATGTGCGGATCGGCGCGTTCGACCACCTCGCCATCCAGCTCCAGCACCAGACGCAGCACACCGTGCGTCGCCGGGTGCTGTGGACCAAAGTTGAGCGTGTAATTCTTGATCTCAGCCATGACCGACGTCCCCGAAGTTTTCTTCGCGCACGATATGTGGTGTCACCACGCGCAGGTCGATGCTGACCGGCTGGTAGACCACCCGTTTCTGCTCCGGGTCATAACGCATTTCCACTTGGCCGTGGACCGGGAAGTCCTTGCGGAACGGATGACCGATAAAGCCGTAGTCGGTCAGGATGCGGCGCAGGTCGGGATGGCCGTCGAAGATGATGCCGACCAGGTCGAAGGCCTCGCGCTCGAACCAGTTGGCCACCGGCCAGAGATCCACCACAGAGGCGATCACCGGCAGATCGTCGTCGGCGCAGAAGGCGCGCACCCGGACGCGATGATTGTGGGTGACCGACAACAGATGCATGACCGCCGCATAACGCCCCTCTTCCCGGCCGACGCCGGCATAGGCCGAGTAATCCACGCCACACAGGTCGATCAATTCGTCGAAACGCAGACCAGGCGTATCGCGCAACTGGACGGCGACATCGTGCCAGTCCGTGGCGCGCACCTCGATGGTGACCTCGCCCAGGGCTACTTTGCCGCTGACCAATCGGTCGCCCAGGGCGTCTTGCAAACGCGAGAGCAGCACTTCGGGGGTTATGGGCATCTTTTGCTTCGATCCTCAGCGGGCGATGGTGTTGGTGCGCCTGATCTTGTTCATCAACTGACCAAGACCAAACAGCAGCGCCTCGGCAGTAGGCGGGCAACCGGGCACATAGATGTCAACCGGCACAATGCGGTCACAACCGCGCACCACGGCATAGGAATAATGGTAATAGCCGCCGCCGTTGGCGCAGGACCCCATGGACAACACCCAACGCGGCTCAGACATCTGGTCATAGACCTTGCGCAGTGCCGGGGCCATCTTGTTGGTCAGGGTGCCGGCGACGATCATCAGGTCGCTTTGCCTGGGACTGGGCCGGAATACGATGCCGAAACGGTCAAGGTCATAACGGGAAGCGCCGGCCTGCATCATCTCGATAGCGCAACAGGCCAGACCGAAGGTCATGGGCCAGAGCGAGCCGGTCTTGGCCCAGTTGATGACCGAATCGACGCTGGTGGTAATGAAGCCCTTGTCGTTCAGGCCGCCCTGCATTTCCATCACTCCCATTCGAGCGCACCCTTCATCCACTCATAGGCGAAGCCCACCACCAGGATGCCCAGAAACACCACCATGGCCCAGAAACCGAATACGCCGATGTCTTTCAGCACCACGGCCCAGGGGAAGAGAAAGGCGATCTCCAGATCGAACAGGATGAACAGAATAGCGACCAGGTAGTAACGCACATCGAACTTCATGCGCGCATCTTCGAAGGCCTCAAAACCGCACTCGTAAGGGGAATTCTTCTCGGCGTTGGGCTTGAGTAGCCCCAAAGACCAGCCGATGCCGCCGCCGATCAGGATGGGGCCAACGCCCACGGCCAGACCAACCAGAATGAAAAGCAAGATTGCGAAATAGTTATCTAGCATGCTATTCCTTGGGGCCGCTACGAGCGCGACGGAGGGGCGGGAGTGTACGAGGGATAAGGCTTCCCAGTCAAACTAGCGAAAAGCGAAAGGTCATTGATTTTAATTGGCTATTAAATATTTGTTTATACCAATAAAAACAATCAATGGTGCCGACGACGAGACTCGAACTCGTACGCAATTTCTGCACTGCCCCCTCAAGACAGCGTGTCTACCAATTCCACCACGTCGGCGTAACTCCGGGATGACGGTTTAGTCACCCTCTATTTATATTTACTTAGGGATGGCGCCCGATTTGTCGTTGCCGCTTGGCGGCACAACGGGCGCCACCGGTTTCGGAACCACCGGCTGAGTCGAGTGCGCAGCCGGCTTGGCGACTGAGTCGTGGCTTTTGCCGGCAAAGTAGGTCAGGCTCATGCTGGTCAGGAAGAAAGCCGCCGCCAACACGGCGGTGGTCCGGCTCAAAAAGTTGGCCGAACCGCTGGCGCCGAACAGGCTGCCCGAGGCACCGCCGCCGAAGGCCGCGCCCATATCGGCGCCCTTGCCATGTTGCAGCAACACCAAACCGATCAGCGCAACAGCAACCAACACATGAACAACCCAAATAGCGAATTCCATAGTGTCCTCAACCTGCCTTGCAAATGGCCAAAAACTCATCGGCATCGAGCGAAGCGCCGCCGACCAGACCGCCATCGATATCCGGCTGGGCGAACAGAACAGCCGCATTGGCCGCCTTGACGCTACCGCCGTACTGAATAATCAACCCCTCCGCCACCGCCGCGTCCAAGGCGCGCACCTGGCCACGGATGAAGGCATGAACCGCTTGGGCCTGGTCGGGCGTCGCCGTCATGCCGGTCCCGATCGCCCATACCGGTTCGTAAGCAACAACCGCCTTGGCCAGGGAACCTGCTCCGCATCTGGCCAACACGGCGGCCAACTGACGGCCCACCACCTGCTCGGTGAGGCACGCTTCACGCTCGTCGAGCGTCTCACCCACGCACAGGATCGGGGTCAGGCCAGCGGCCTGAGCGGCAGCATATTTCTCTGCCACCAACTCATCCGACTCGCCGTATAAGGCACGCCGCTCGGAGTGCCCGACGATGACATACCGGCAACCGAAATCGCTCAGCATGGCCGCCGACACCTCGCCGGTATAAGCGCCCTTAGCGTGCTGGCTGAGGTTCTGAGCACCCCAGGCCAGCGCGGTTCCGGCCAGCCTGGATTGAATTTGCGACAGGTAAGGGTATGGCGCGCATACCGCAACTTGAGCCTTGGTATCGGCCATGCCGGCCAGAATGGCGGTCAGCAAGGTATCGTTCGCGGCCAAGCTGCCGTGCATCTTCCAATTGCCGGCGACAAACGTGCGTCGCATGAATCGTTCACCCTTCGAGAAAGGCGGCGATGTTAGCGGTTTAGTCCCGCCCGGTCAATCCGACCTAAGGGTAAACCTGCCGAGGCTCAATGCCGGAAGACCACCGGCGAACAGCATCGATCAGTCTTCATCCCGATCCAGATACTTCTGCAAACGCCGCTCGGCAACATGGCGGTCGAACTTCCATTCGTCGAGCAACGCCAAGGCTAGCTCGAAGGCCTTATCCTTCATGCCAAACAGGCGTTCCAGCTCGAAAGCCGTGCCCTGTTCAAGCGCGCCGCACAGATCACGCAGCACTGTAGCGGCCTCATCCTCGGGGTTGCGTTTGATGTATTTTGCTATCGATTTGATCGCGTTGGCCATCGTGTTTTTCCGTAGTGAGTGCGGCACCGCCGCTTGGAGTTAGCTATGGAATGATACTCACAAACGGCGAAACAAGCGGTTACATATTTATGACAACACGATTCTGATTCAGCCGGCGGACTCGATCAAAACGCCCTAGGGGTCTGGCCAGGCGCACCGAAATCAGCCGAACCGGCCGGTGATGTAGTCCTCGGTCTGCTGAACCTTGGGCTTCACGAACAGTTCATCGGTCTTGCCGAACTCGATCATCTCGCCAAGATACATAAATGCGGTGTAGTTTGAAATCCGGGCGGCCTGTTGCATGTTATGGGTGACCATGGCGATGGTGTAGTCTTCTGTCAGTTCGCTCACCAGCTCCTCTACCTTGGCCGTGGAGATGGGATCCAGCGCCGAGGTCGGTTCGTCGAGCAGGACGATCTCCGGTTTTACCGCCACGGCGCGGGCAATGCACAGTCGCTGCTGTTGACCGCCGGACAGGGACAGACCGCTCTGTTGCAGCTTGTCCTTCACCTCATCCCATAAGGCCGCCTTCTTCAGCGCCCATTCCACCCGGTCGTTCATCTCGCTGCCGGACAGCTTATCGTACAGACGCACACCGAAGGCGATGTTCTCGTAGATGGTCATCGGGAATGGGGTCGGCTTCTGGAACACCATACCGATCTTGGCCCGAACCAGATTCACGTCCTGCTTTTTGTCGAGCAGGTTTTTGCCGTTGAACATGATTTCGCCTTCGGCGCGCTGCCCCGGGTATAGGTCATACATGCGATTGAAGGTGCGCAGCAGGGTGGATTTACCGCAACCGGACGGGCCGATGAAGGCCGTCACTTTGTTTTTAGCGATGTCCAGGTTGATGTCCTTCAGACCCTTGAAGTCGCCGTAATAAAAATTCAGGTCGCGAACTTGCAAAGCGACACCCTCGCCGGGCAGGATGGATCGTTCGAACATGGCTGTGCTCCGGAGGGTCAGTTAGAAGTTGTCTTTTTGGTGGAATATGACGCGTGCGCCGATGTTGATGGCCAGCACCAGCAAGGCGATCAGCAGCGCGCCGCCCCAAGCCAGGCTAACCCAGTTGTCATAGGGGCTCATGGCGAACTGGAAGATCACCACCGGCAGGTTGCCCATCGGCTGCGACATGTCGGTGCTGTAGAACTGGTTGTTCAGCGCGGTGAACAGCAAGGGCGCAGTTTCTCCAGTCACCCGGGCGATAGCCAGCAGGACGCCGGTCAGCACGCCGGCCTTGACGGCGCGCAGGGTGACTTTCAGCGACACCTGCCAGCGTGGCGCGCCAACGGCGAAGGCGGCCTCACGCAGACTGATAGGTACTAGGAGCAGCATGTTCTCGGTGGTCCGCACTACTACCGGAATCGCAATCAGGGACAGGGCCACGGAGCCGGCCCAGCCGGAGAAGCCGCCCAGGGTAGCGACCATCAGGGCATAGACGAACAAGCCGACGACGATGGACGGCGCTGACAACATGATGTCTGTGACGAAACGGGTGACAGCGGCGAACCGCGAGGTGGCGCCGTATTCAGCCAGATAGATGCCGGCGAGAATGCCGATCGGCGTCGAGACCAGGGTAGTCACAACAACGATCATCAGGCTACCGACAATGGCATTGCGCAAGCCACCGCCCTCGGTTCCCGGCGCCGGCGTGTCCTGGGTGAAAAAGTCCCAGCTCAGCGCCGAGAAACCGTTGTAGAACAGGGTCCAGAGTATCCACAGCAGAGCGGCCAGGCCGAAGACCATCGCGATCATCGACAGAGCGATGCCAATACGGTTGGTCAATAGGCGTCGGGAATAGAGGGTCATGGCGGGCTTCCTCAGATACCTTGCTTGGCAACACCGCGCTTAATCAACCAGCGCGAGATCGCCAATACGACGAAGGTGATGACAAACAGCACCAGGCCGAGGGCGAACAAAGACGAGATATGCAGACCGGGATCGGCCTCGCCGAATTCGTTGGCCAGGGTGGAGGCGATCGAGGTACCCGGTGCGAACAGGCTACCGACGATGCGGTTGGCATTGCCAATCACGAAGGTCACCGCCATCGTCTCGCCCAGGGCGCGGCCGAGCCCCAGCATGATGCCGCCGATCACCCCGACACGGGTGTAAGGCAAAACGATATTCCAGACTACTTCCCAGGTCGTGCAGCCCATGCCATAAGAAGACTCCTTGAGCACCGGCGGCACGGTATCAAAGACATCGCGCATCACCGAGGCGATGAACGGGATCACCATCAGCGACAGCACGATGCCGGCGGTCAGGATGCCGATGCCGATGGGCGGGCCGGCAAACCAGCCGCCTACCACCGGCACATCGCCCAGAACCTTTTGCAGCATGGGCTGCACATGCTTGGCGAACAGCGGCACGAACACGAACAAGCCCCAGATACCGTAGACGATCGAAGGCACGCCGGCCAGCAACTCAATGGCGGTGCCGAGCGGACGCCGCAGCCAGACCGGACAGGTCTCGGTCAGAAACAAGGCAATACCGAAGCTCACCGGCACAGCGATTAGCAGGGCGATGGCCGAGGTTACCAAGGTGCCATAGATAGCGATCAGCGCACCATACTGATCGTCCGGCACGCTCCAGACATTGGCCCAGAGGAAAGACGGTCCAAAGGACTTTAACGCCGGCATGGCCTCGATGGTCAGCGTCGCCAGAATGCCAGCCAGCGCCACCAACACGACAAAGGCGAACAGCAGGGTGGTTTTGTGGAAAACCATGTCCTGCAATTTGAATTTATTGATTTTGGCGGCGTACAAATCCACTTGGCCAGTATCAGCCGCTTCGCTCATTGGTTGTCAATCCAGAATCGTTGGTGGGGCTCCTCGAGAACCGCCTCGACCAGATCGAAGAGGATACCGAAGAAGGTCCGGCCACGCGGCCGGACCAGCCATAACTTTACTTGATGTTCTTCATTTCCGCTTCAACCATCTTCA
>PFGT01000008.1 GCA_002782005.1 Hydrogenophilales bacterium CG12_big_fil_rev_8_21_14_0_65_61_21
ATTTCAATGCGTTGCGCATCGCCCGTAGGTGCGAATTCTTTCGCACACAAGCGCCTGATTGTGCGAATGAATTCGCACCTACGGGCACGTTAACTTCGTCTTTGAGCGCCCCCCGGAAGGCTTGCGGCCAGGATTTGGCCGCATACTCGAACTCACCGTACAGAAGACGCACTGCGGCCACGGCAGGCCCCAAGCCCTGAGCGGCCAGCGACCGGCGCAGGGCAAGGTGCCCGCGCGCGTTCTTCATCAAACCCTCAGCCTTGCGCGACGGGACGGCGTTACCGGGCAGACCGAAGATGAAATCCGCATTGCCATCGACCGCACCCAGTATCAGGGCACCCAAATCAGAGGATATACTGCGCACTGTAACAACCTCCATTTTCCCGTTCGCCCTGAGCTTGTCGAAGGGGCTATGTGCTTCGACAAGCTCAGGGCGAACGGATTTGTGTAGATTGTGGCGTTTCTTGGTATAGCTTCCCGCCCTTGAAGTCAGCCCGGTCTCGGGGTCAGGTCTTGCAAAACAACATCCTCATCCCCCCTTCCGCATCTTCATACCTCCTCACCATTCGACTTACTGTCGAGTAATGCACTCCAAAGTGCTCGGCTATCGCCAGCATGGTATGTTGCCCTGACAGATAGGCACGCGCCATCGCTTCATTACGCGGATAACGCCGCTCAAAGTCCGCCAGCGCTTGAGTGAGTACACGCCGCTGGGCGCGCGGTATTTCGTCCAGCGCAGGCCGCTTCTCGATCTGCGCCTGCATTTTCTTCACAAAACTTTCAGAGCCGAGGTAGATCTGCCCCTGCAACTGCGTCCACACGCTCGGCAAGCGGGCGCCTTCGTGCACGAACTCGACGTACTTGCGGGTGGCGCTGGCGCGCTGCCGCCCGAACTGGGCCAGAATCCAGTCGGTTAGTAGCCACTCGGGCGCAGGCATCTGGCCACAGGTGGCCAGGTAGCTGCCCCAGGGCCAGGTTTCGAGCCGCTTGACCATCCCGGCACGCAGCGGATTGAGCACGACATAACGCGCGAGTTCGAGCAGATAGCTGTCGCGCTCGACGAGGATGGCCTTGTACCGCCCCTGGAATACGTGCCCCACGCGTTCATGCGCGCGATTGAAGCGCTGGGTGTACACGCCGTTGAGTTGGCGCATGCCTTGTGAGAGGTTGGCCTCGGGTGTTTCAATAAGCAGATGGTAATGGTTCGTCATCTGGCACCAGGCATGGCACACCCAGTTGAAGCGCGTGCAGACTTGACCGAACACGCCCAGCCAGGCCAGCCTGTCGGCGTCGGACAGATAGATGTCCTCCTGACCATCACCGCGCGATGTGACATGGTAAAGGCCCCCGGCAAGTTCAAGTCTCAGTGGGCGTGACATGAGTTCAGATTAGACGGGGAATGTGGTTTTGCAAGACCTGACCCCAT
>PFGT01000119.1 GCA_002782005.1 Hydrogenophilales bacterium CG12_big_fil_rev_8_21_14_0_65_61_21
GTGCGTTTTACGGTCTCGATCTCGATGCCGTAGTGGATCTCATTCAGGTTCATGCGTGCCTCCGTCGTTCATGGCGCTTCTAAGTCGTTGTATGGCAAGGTTTTTAGCCTCTGCTTACACCATGAATGAATGCTTCTTTCCGGACACAAATCAAGTAGAAGAACAGCCGAAGGCGACATTTAACACCTTTATTTTCAATGGCTTGCGAGTTTGGCCGGATTGGGCGGCGCACAGGCGGCAGAAACCCCGGAACGGTCTTTCCGTATCCGGGGTTTCTGGGTTGACGGTGGCAGTGAGCCGGGTCAGCCGGAGGCGGTTTCTCCGGAAATCAGGCTGGTGTGCAGTTCCAGATTGCGCGACTCGTCGGCCCGCATCCGCGTCAGCAGCGCCACGAAGGCCTTCGCTTCGTCGGGTGGCAGACCCGAGGCCCGCTCCAACCGCGCCAGGCGCAGGTGCAGATTCTCCAGCAGGCCCAGGGCGTGGTCGCGGATCAGGCCGTCGCGCTTCTCCTGCGGCGAAGGGATGAACTCGGTCAGGCCGCCTGTGCGTCGAACGATCATGGCCGTGCCTCCTTAGCTCAGGGTCGCGCCCAGTGAATGGATGCGAGGGTAACTCAGCGGCGTACCGGTCATCTCGGCCTTGTAACGGACCTTGTTGCCGGTGTTGTCCGTAAAGGTGCGCACCAGGGTGTACTCGGTCCAGTTCTCGTCGATGGGCCGGGTGTCCTGGATGGTCATCGCCTCCCAGGTCAGGCCGCCGTCGTTGCTGGCAAACCACTGCAGGGTGGTCCCGCTGGGGATTTGCATCTGCACATAGGCCTTGGTCGATTCCACCCCCTGGGTCAGTTCGTTCTCGCGGCTCAAATAGGCCCCGGTGGTCTTGTTGAGGTAACCCACCAGGTTGACGTCGCGAAAGTTGATGGCCGGGGTGTCGTTGGAAAGCGAGCTATTCAGGCGCACGCGGACCTGAACCCGGGTGGCGAGGTTGGGCAGCCGCTCCTCCTCGGCGGGAACCAAGGCGTCCCAGGTCACCCCGCCGTCGGTGGAGTATTCCCAATCGAGGGCGGTGCTCTGGGGGATGGCGGAGTATTCGTCGAGGTTGAGGTCGGAGAACTGCACGCCGGTGATCGGCTGGAAGCGGATCGTCCCCTCGGACTGGAAGTTGTAACCGTAGATTTTGATCGCCAGGTCGGAGCCGTTGAGCGGCGTCCAGGTCTCGGCGTTGGAGCTTTCCAGCAGCACGCCCTCCATGTAGGCTTGGCGGGTGATGATGCCCCAGCGGCCCATCTTGCCGAGGGTGGCGGTGCGGACCTTGTAATTGGTACTGTTGGTCAGCAGCACCACGGCATAGCTGCTGTTGGCTTCGGCATAGAACGGGTCGTCGAAGCGAATCCGGGTCTCGCCGCTCAGGC
>PFGT01000091.1 GCA_002782005.1 Hydrogenophilales bacterium CG12_big_fil_rev_8_21_14_0_65_61_21
CGGACAAGGCCAAGGACGATGCTAAGGCCAAGGCGGACAAGGCCAAGGACGATGCTAAGGCCAAGACGGACAAGCCGAGGGATGACAAGGCAAACAAGGCCAAGGACGATGCTAAGGCCAAGGTTCCGGACATCTACCTGCACCCACCCTTCGAGGCGGGGCTGTGCACTACCTGCCACAAGCCCCATGCCACCGACTCCCGCCGGTTGCTGGCGGCACCCTATCCGCTGGCTTTTTATGCCACCTATGCCGAAGCGACCTATGGCTTGTGTTTTACCTGCCATGACAGCCAGGCATTCAAGGAGCCGAGGACCCTGACCGACACCGGTTTCCGTAGCGGCAACCTCAACCTGCACTACCGCCACGTCAACCGCGACAAGGGCCGCTACTGCGGCGCCTGCCATTCGCCGCACGGCTCTACTCAGCCCAAGCTCATCAACACGTCGATGCACTTCGGCACCCGGACGCTGGGGATGAAATATGAAAAGACCGAGACCGGCGGCACCTGCGCGCCGGCCTGCCATAGCTCGATCGACTATGACCGTTGCGAGACCGGTATCTATACCATGAAGACCACGCCCAGGAAGGGCAAGGACGCCACCCCAGGAGAATTGCAGGCGGCCTGCGGCAAGGAAAAGAAATGACCCGGCGCATGGCCCCGGATCGCCACCGCCCATGGAATTCGTGACGTCGGGATAAATCCCGGCCTACGATATATGCCCATCTTTTTATTACAAGGAACGCAATCATGAAAAAGATATTGTTGCTGTTGTGTGCCGCCGTCGTGCTGGCGGGTTGTGCTGGCACTGGGGAGAAGAAACCCGTCGAGACGGCGTACTGGCCGTCCCTGCCGGAGTCACCCAAGTTGCAGTTCCTGATGTCGATCACCACCGAGGAGGACATCGGCGGCTCGGCGTCGTCGGGTGGCCTGAAGGAATGGCTGGTCGGCGGCCGCCAGGCGAAGAAGATGATCGCCCGGCCGCAGGATATCGGCTCGTCCAAGGGCCGTATCTATATTCTCGACCGGACCTTCCGCAAGATATTGTTCATCGACCTGGCCAAGAAGACCTTGAACCAGATCGAGGACCAGAAGGAAGGCACCATTGGCGACCCCATGGGTCTGTGGGTCAGCGAGGATGACGTCAAGTACGTGGCGGATACCGGCCGCAAGCAGATACTGGTGTTCGACAAGGATAACCAGTTTGTGCGCGCCTATGGCGAGACCGACCAGTTCGATCGGCCGGCCGACGTGGCGGCGTACAAGGACAAGCTCTACGTGGTCGAGTTCAAGAAATCGGTGGTGCAAGTGGTGGACATGGCCAGCGGTAAGACCATACAGACCATAGGCAAACCCGGCAACGAGGACGGTGACTTCAACCGCCCGACCCATGTGATCGTCGACCGCGAGGGCAACATCTACGTCAACGACTCATTTAATTTCCGCATCCAGAAGTTCGACCCGAGTGGCAAATACCTCAAGCAGTATGGCTATCAGGGCGATACCCTGGGCGGCTTTGCCCGGCCCAAGGGCATCGACGTCGACCATGACGGCTTTGTCTATGCGGTGGATGGCGCCTTCGAGAACGCGCAGATATTCGACCAAAAATCCACCGACCTGCTCTTATTCTTCGGCGGCTACGGCCCCCATACCGGCAGCATGTATCTGCCCTCGGGGTTGCACCTCGATTACGACAACGTGGACTACTTCAAGCAGTACGTCGACCCAAACTTCAAGGTTGACTATCTGGTCTATGTCGGCAATCTGCTGGGCGACCACAAGGTCAACATCTATGGCTTCGGCAACTGGATCGGCAAGCCGTTGCCGCCGGTCGAGATTAAGCCTATGGCCGCTGAATCCACTAAACAGGGAGGCCTCGGCAGCGCGGTAGAGCCCAACAAAGAAGAAGGCGCGAATATCAAATAAGACCGTCTCGGGATGTCGTCATCGATCGGCACGCCACGCCGGCCAGGGTACCGCTGCCTTGGCCGAGGGCTGTGGCGTGGGCTTGCCCTGGCATTGGCGGCGGGGCTGATCGCGACCCTGGCGACCGGTTGTTCCCCACTGACCCGCTATAAGGTGCTGACCTTTTTCTTTACCGGGGTGCCACCGTATGGCGAGGAGGAAAAACCGGAAGATGAGGTAGTGGTCAAACCCGTGGAGGTCAAGAAGAGGGGCGGGCAGGGGCGAAGCATAGTCGTCAAGGCCACCCGCTACTCGCATGGCCCCTATGACGCCAATCAGTGCTATCTGTGTCACCAGACATCGGGCAGCGGCGGCTACCGTGGCTTCGGCAAAAATAAGGAGGTGAAGGCGAGTATCAAGGTGACCACAGGTGTTTCCGGCAAGTTGGTGGTGCCCCTGGAAAAGCTGTGCGTGGGCTGCCACACCGACAAGTCGCCGGCACGGGCCGAGGCGGACGGACTCTGGCTGCACGGCCCGGTGGCCACCGGGGTTTGCACTCTGTGCCATGGCCCGCACGCTGGCATCGAACGCTATCTACTGGCGAAAAAAGCGGCTAGGGTTTGTATCGAATGCCATGCCGAAGGGCTGATCCACAACCGGGCCGTACACAAGGACCAGCCGGACTGCCTGACCTGCCATAACGCCCACCTGGGCAAGGATAGCCGCCTGTTGAAGGCGGATTATCAGGAGCTATGGTAATGGGCCATTGCTGCCGCGCAGCCAGCGGAAAACGCCGCTCGGCGAAACCCCTGCGGCTGGCCTGGTGGGCCTCGGCTGGCCTGGCCCCGCTTTGCCTGCTGCTTGGCAGCAACGTCTGGGCGGAATTTCGGGGCCGACAATACACCGTTGACCGGCCGCAATTGGCCATCGATCTTTTTTATCGTTCTGAGTCCGAGACCCGCACCGGACCTTATATCACCGAGGCCAACCATACTCAGGCCATCGGCGAGCTGCTCAGTTTTAAAACGGCAGGCTGGCTGTATCACCCCGCCCTGGCTACCTACACCCTCAGCCTGGAGCCGGAATGGCAGCAGACGACGGAGAAGCCGGACCTCGGCCGGGAGACCAATAACAAAACCTTCTTGCTGGGTTATGGCTTCGAGACGACTGTGCTGCCGTATCGGCCCTACACCGTGAAGTTGTTCGCCAGTAAACAGCACTCGACCTTGACCAGCAGCCTCACCAGCCAGTCGGACACTGAGGGTACCGGCTATGGCGCGACCCTGATGCTCAAGTACAAGGTGCTGCCGACTACCTTGTCCTATAACCATAGCGCGACGACCCAGACCGGGTTTTATGATTCCCAGGAGACCCGCGATGGGGTCACCCTGGTCATGCGCCACGAACGTAAAAACAACGACACCCATCTCAATGGGGCGTTTACCCTCTTGGACAGGACCACGTCGAGCTCGGTAAGCCAGACGAAAAATTTGTCCGGCGACGTGCAGAATGTCTACCGGATAAGACCTGGCGACCGGCTGTCGCTGAATTCCAGCCTGGCGTACCGGTGGTCGGAAAGCGGCGGCGGGTACAGCGCATCGGGCCTGTCGCTGTCGGAGAACCTGAATTGGCGGCACAGGAAGAAGCTCAGCAGCAGTTACCAGTTCAATTACAGCCAGGATACGGTCCAGGGAATCAGCGTCGACCAGATGTCTGTCGGCGCCGGCCTGTCGCACACCCTTTATGAAAATCTCACCTCGGGGGTCGGGGTGAGTGCCAGCCGTAGTTCCTCCGGCACCCGCAGCTATGGCGGCGGGGTAAACTTCAATTATCAGCGGCGCATCCCCTGGGGCATGATCCATGCCAATATGGGCCATGATTACCGGGTGACCAATCGATCTATCGGCGGGGTGAACCTGCCGGCTATCGAGTCCCATACCCTGACGACCGGCGGCGTGGCGCTGCTGGGTAATAAAAATGTGGATATGGCGAGCCTTGTGGTGACCAGTTCGGACCTCAGCATCGTTTATATAAAAGACTTCGATTACACACTTGAGGCCATTGGCACCTCGGTCAGGATAAGCCGCACCTCCTTCGGCTCCATCGCAGAGGGCCAGAGTGTGGTGGTGAACTACATGTATCTGAGTAACCCGGCCTTCGACGATGCACTATACAGCCAGAACTTCAGCCTCGGCTTCGATCTCTGGTCGGCCTTGCGGATCGACTATCGCTATACCCATGGCAGGCAGGACTTTCTGGGCGGTATCCGCCCGGATGTCTTGACCGATGACACCAGCCAGTCCCTGGAGGCCGACCTGACTTGGCGCTGGAGTAGCACCCGGATGTACTACGAAGACAGCGACACAACTTCCGGCACTTCCAGGAAGCGCTGGCAGGTGCAAGAAAATCTGCAATTCAGGCCATCTTACATAACCTCTTTTGGAGCATCGGCCTACTATGGTCAGACGACCCTGAAGGACAGCGGCGCCCAGGACAAGTTTCATGGTTTCACGGCCAATGCGCAGCGGCTTATTTCAGGCACCAGCAAGGTCCGGCTTGAGGCGCTGTACAACGTCAGCGAGGGGGCAACCATCAGCACTCTGGACAAGGGCGCGGCAGTTACGTGGGAATGGTCTTATGGCATCTGGCGGGCCGATGCCACCTACCGCCTCCTGGACCAGGAAGACTTGCTGAGCGGCCAGACGCGCAAACGGAATTCGGTGCTGGTGACCCTGCGCAGGACGCTGTATTGATGGTCAGACGTAGGTCGGACGTAGGTCGGACTTCAGTCCGACCCCCCGTCGGCAACCCGCCGCGCGCTGTGGGCGTGGTTGAGTTCTAACAGCGGAAATAAGGATGAAGGCGATGAAGCTCAAGCGCATTTTTGGCTATAGGTTGGCCGTCGGCCTGGCCGTGGCGCTGGCTACCTTGACTGCCGGCTGCTTCAAAATGGCGGTTCCGGACGCCAAGCCCGCGCCAGTCATACTGTGGCCGGCGCCGCCGGAGATTCCACGGATCAGCTTTGTCAATGCCGTGTCGCGGCCGGAAGATATGGGCATCGCCGATGGCGCCATCAAGGGTTTCCTGAAATACCTGCTAGGCAAGCCGGCAACGCCCATGGTCAACCCACATGGCGTGGCCGTGGATGCGGAAGGTCGGTTGTATGTGGTGGACAATTTCCTGAAGAAGGTCCACGTCTATGACCGCCAAGGCGAGAAATATGCTCTGCTGCCGGAAAAAGGCGATGGCTTCGTGTCGCCCATCGGTATTGCCGTCGATGACCGCCGTGGCCATATTTATGTCTCCGATTCGGCGCAGGCCGTGGTCAAGATATTCGCCAAGGGCGAAGCGCAGCCGGTGGGTGAGATCAAGAGCGGCGGGATGGGCCGGCCGACCGGACTGGCAGTGAACGCGGCGGCCGATGAACTGCTGGTTGTCGATACCCTCCATTCCAGCATCCAGCGCTATTCCCTGGCCGACCGTAGCCTGAAGGGGGTCATCGGTCTGGAGGGGAGCGAAGCCGGACAGTTCCACTCGCCGACCGATATTGCGATCTCGCGGTCCGGTACGATCTTCGTGACCGATGCGCTCAACTTCCGGGTGCAGGCGCTCTCCCCGGAGGGTAAGTTCCTCTACAGCTTTGGCGGGGCCGGCGACGGGCCGGGCTATTTTTCGCGGCCCAAGGGGCTGGCCGTGGATGGCGACGGTAATATCTATGTTGTGGACGCACTGTTCGACAATGTCCAGGTGTTCAACTCGAAGGGCGATCTGCTGATGGCCTTTGGCAAGCCTGGCCAGGAACTGGGCGACTTCTGGTCGCCCTCGGGCATCTTTATTGACCGCCATAATGTGATTTATGTGTCGGACTCCTACAATAAGCGGGTCCAGATGTTCCAGTACCTAAAAGGGGGCGAGTTGCCATGATGTCCAAGCGTTACACGATCGGTCTGGCCTTGCTGGTAGCGGGCAGCGTTCTGATCCCCGGCCCGGTGTCCTCCGGCAGCATCCTCGATACCAAGCATAACCTCTCGATCTCCGGCCCCGGCCCGGTGAAGTCGACCACCGAGGAGGAGATATGCGTCTTCTGTCATACGCCGCATAACGGGCGGCGCGATATTCCCTATCTCTGGAACAAGAGCGATACGGCGACCAGTTACACGCCCTATCAGAGCAGCACTCTGCATGCTACCGTGGGTCAGCCGACCGGCGCCTCGAAACTCTGTCTGAGTTGCCACGATGGTACCATCGCCCTGGGCGCATTATTGACCCGGCCGGCGGAGATACCCTTCGTCGGCGGGGTCCGTTTCATACCTGATGGCCGCGCCAAACTGGGCACCGACCTGTCCGATGACCATCCGGTCTCGCTGGTCTACGATGGCGCTCTGGCCACCAGTAACCTCGAACTGAAGGATCCGTTGACCTTGCCGGCGCCGGTGCGGCTGGACCAGAACAAAGAGCTGCAATGCACTGCCTGTCACGATTCGCACGACAACAGCAATGGCAAGTTCCTGGTGATGACCAATCAATATTCCGGCCTGTGCACCACCTGTCACAGCAAGGACGGCTGGACGCTGACCTCGCATTCGACCTCCACCAAGACCTGGAATGGCGCGGGCGCCAATCCGTGGCCTAATTCGACCTATACGACGGTGGCGGAAAACGCGTGCGGCAATTGCCACGTCCCGCACTCGGCCGGCGGCCATCAGCGGCTGATGAACTACGCCATCGAGGAGGATAACTGCCTGGCCTGCCATACCGGCAATGTGGCCAGCAAAAACATCGGTGCCGAACTAACCAAGAGTCGCGGCCATTTCGTGCAGAACTATATGGGCCAGCACGATCCGGCGGAAAACTTCGTCCTCGGCGCGGCGCCCAAGCATGTCGAGTGCGCCGATTGCCATAATGCCCATCAGTCGAATGTGACGCCGTCGCCGGGTGTGCCCATGGTCTCGGGGTCGCTCGCCGGGGTGTCCGGTATCGACGCCGCCGGCCAGGCCATCAAGTACGCCCAGTACGAACAGGAAATCTGTTACAAGTGTCATGGCGACAACAACGTCAGCAGCAGTCTGTCGATTACCCGGCAGATTGCCCAGTTGAACACCCGACTGGAATTCGACCCCGGCAACCCATCCTTCCACCCAGTGGCGGCGATCGGAGTCAACCAGAACGTGCCCAGCCTGCTGTCGCCCTACACCACCTTGAGCCGGATCGCCTGCACCGATTGCCACAACAACGACGACGTCAGTGGGCCGAAAGGGCCGCATGGTTCCAACAACGCCTATCTGTTGGCGAAGAACTACACGACCGCCGACAACACTGTCGAGAGCCCGCTGACCTATGAGCTTTGCTACACCTGCCACAGCCGGGCAAGCCTGCTCGCCAATCAGAGCTTCAAGGCGCATAGTTCCCATATCGTGACCTACCAGGCGCCGTGCTCCGCCTGCCACGATGCCCACGGGGTCAGCAATACCCAGGGCAATGCGGTCAACAACGCCCACCTCATCAACTTCGATGTGAATATCGTCCAGCCCGATAGCCTGGGCCGGCTTTACTTCGAAAAGATAGGGCCAGGCAGTGGCAAGTGCTATCTGAATTGCCACGGCGCGATCCATGACCCCGTCAACGCCCCGCTGAAGAGCACCTATTGATCTACGCGCCTGAAACCATGATCCTTAAAACCGCAGTTGCCACAGCCGTCGGTCGAGTTGAAACCAGACCCGCCCATGGAACCGGCGTTGTCGGGATAAATCCCGACCTACAACACATGGCCACGTTGGACGTGGTTGTCGGGATGAATTCCGACCTACTATCGAGGCGTGAGCCATGCATATCCTGAAGAAGCTGTTGCCGATCCTGCTCGTCTCGGCCTTGCTGTCTAGCCTTCCGGCTGGGGCGACAGAGCAGGACAAAGAATCACTCGCTTTAGTCGAGAAGATCGTGCTGGCCTATGGCGGCGCCGAGGCGATCGAGAAGGTCACCGCTGTGAATGCGGAGGGCGAGATCAAGGCGCCGGTGCGCGGTGACCATGGAACCTATAAACGCTGGTTCAAGCGGCCGCGCCTGTTGCGGGTGGAAACCGCTTATCAGCGGGGCGCCGAAACCCGCATACTCAATGGCGATCAGGTCTGGCGCAGCGGCGGCGGCAGTGCGTTGAAATCCATTTCTGGGCCGGGCGCCATGGCCGTGATTTACCAGTATAAGCAGCTTGACCTGCCCTACGGCTTGCTGAAGGGCGTTTACAACCTGCGCTATGCAGGCAAGGAAACCCTGGATGGCGTGGCGACCGACGCGCTGGAAGTCTCGGATGCGGAGGGCCCGGCCATGCGGGTCAACGTCGATGTTGTTAGTCATTACATCGTCCGGATCAGCGGCCGCATCGAATTCGGCGGCGCGGCGACGGAACTGGCGGCGATGTTCTCGGATTACCGGCCGATGGCGGGCACGGTCATGCCTTTTCGTATACATAATTTTGCTGGTGGCATGGCGGTAAGCGAGACGGTTATTCAGCATTACAGCGTGAATCCAGCCGGCGATCCGGCCTTGTTCGATCCGCCGATCAAGGATCATCACGGCAGGGTGCTGTCCCTGGCCAGCCCGCTCGGGTTGAGACTGTAACGGTCCATTGCCACGTTTGAAACCATGAATACGCCAATCACGCGGCATCAAAAACTCCAGTTCATGTTCCTGATGTCTTCGAGCCGGCCGTGGCGATCAACCCGCAGCAGGGCGATGCCTATGCCAATCTGGGCGCACTCTATCTTCAGGCTGGAGACCACTGCAGGGCGTATGCCGATTTGCGTTGCGCGCTCGCCTTGGGCAGTGATTCTTTGGGACTAAGGAACAATATGGCAGTTATACTTGCCAAACACGGGAAGGTGGAGTCTGCCATCAAGGAGACCAAACAGGCCCTGGCACCAGACCCGAATAATGGGGCAGCCAAGGCGAATCTGTTCAACTTTCGGTAATTATTGGAGCAGCAATGAATTTTTATAGAATGATCGGCGCCATATCCATCGTGGCCCTGTTTTATGCCCCTATCGGCTTTGCCGCCAAGGACGGAATCAATTCCGCCACCGTAAGCTACACCAAGACCGCCGGCGGTTATACTTACATAAAAGCCAATGCGGCGGGCAAGGAGGAATGGCTCGCCGTGCTGCCCATGGAGGTGCTGGTGGGGGACAAGATCGAATACAGCGGCGGCGATGTCATGAAAGATTTCAAGAGCAAGGCGATGAATCAGACCTTTGCCAACATTCGCTTCGTCTCGCGCATCCATGTCGTCCGCAAGGATATGCCCAAGGATGATGTGCACAAGCGTGTCAATGTTGGCAAAGTCGCCGATGTCAGTGCCCCGAAGCCCGGTGAAATCGCCAAGGCCGAGGGCGGCAAGACCGTGGCGGAAATCTTTAACGAGCGGGCGCAACTGACGGGCAAGAAGGTCATGCTGCGCGCCAAGGTGATGAAGATCAGCCGGAATATTCTGGGCAAGAACTGGATTACCTTGTCCGATAGCACCGGCACGGCGCCAACCGACTCGATAGTTGCGGTCAGTAAGGAAAGCCCGACCGTGGGCGATATCGTGGTCTGTTCCGGCAACCTGAAAGCTGACGTAAACCTCGGCACCGGTTATCAATACAAGGCGCTCATCGAAGAGGCGCAATTTAGTAAATAGGGGCAGTGCGGGCGTCTTCTATCGGACGCCGCAATTTATGCAATATCCGGGGTAGGCCTGGTCGGCGTGTCCGGCTAGGCCTTTTTTCAAATTAGCTCAGCCCCGAATCGTTGGCCACCTCTAACGATCATGGAGCATCAGCGCCCCAAATCCTTTACACCATAGGGCGGCCCAAGGTCGCCGTTCACCCGGCGCCGTTGCGGCGGGCATGGCCCGCCCTATTGGCTACGTGAGTTTCGCGTTAATATGGGCTATAGTCCAACTAAATTACTATGGTATTGCCATAACAGACCATGACCGCAGGACAGCCTATCAACGCCTACACCCATACCGCCATTGCCCTGCATTGGCTGATGGCGGTGCTGATCCTGGCCATATTCTCGGTTGGGTTCTATATGCAGGGTCTGCATTTGTCGCCGTTCAAGCTGCGGCTGTATTCATGGCACAAGTGGGCCGGCGTGACGGCCTTCTTGTTGCTGTTGGTTAGATTGCTCTGGCGGGTCGGCCACCGGCCGCCGGATTTGCCCGCTGCCATGCCGGCATGGCAGCGGCTTAGCGCCCATGCCGTCCATGATCTACTTTATTTGCTAATGGTCGCAGTGCCGCTGACCGGCTGGTTGATGAGTTCCGCCAAGGGCTTTCAGACGGTCTATTTTGGCCTGTTGCCGATCCCGGACCTACTGGCCAAGAACCGGGAACTCGGCAATCTGCTGGCGGCTATTCACCGGTGGCTCAATTATCTGATGTTGGCGTTGGTTACCAGCCATACGGCGGCCGCGCTGAAACATCATCTGATCGACCGCGACGACATCCTGATGCGGATGTTGCCATGGCTTGGTCGCCGAGCCATGGCTAAGGGGCAATCATGAAACGTGGACAGCTAGTTTGGCTGCTGTTTTTGGTCATCCTGACCGGACCCGCTCTGTCGGCGTCTTTCAATGCGGTGCAGTTGGATAAGAGCCGGCTTGGCTTCACCTTTCGGCAGATGGGCGTGCCGGTTCAGGGCGGTTTCAATCGGTTCGCCGCGCAGTTGAATTTCGATCCGGCCAAGGCGTCGGCAGCGAGCGTGGTGATCGACGTCGATTTGAATAGTGTTGATGCCGGCTCGCAGGAGGCCAACGACGAGGTGCTTGGCCGGCCATGGTTCAACGCTAAGGTCTTTCCCCGCGCTCGCTTCGTCTCCAGCGCGGTGCGGCCACTGGGCGGCAATCGTTATGAAGCCAAGGGCGCATTGACCATCAAAGGCCGATCGCAAGCCGTGACCGCGCCGTTCACCTACGCCGGTCAGGGCGCGACCGCCCGGTTTGACGGCGGGTTTACCCTGAGACGGGCCGACTTTGCTATCGGCGAGGGCGAGTGGGCCGATTTCGGCACCGTGGCCAATGAAGTCCAGATCGTTTTCCACATCCAGGCCGCTGCCCAAGCGGCTCGGAAATAACCGTCCCACCCAAGGAGATACATCATGAAACTGCTATTGCCTTTACTCGCGCTTGCGTTCGCCGCTTCGGCCTTTGCCGCGCCGGAAACCTTCGTTCTCGATGCCAATCACACGTATCCGCGTTTTTCATACAGCCATATGGGCTATTCAACCCAGCTAAGCCGCTTCAACAGGACGACTGGCGAGGTGGTACTGGATAGCGCGGCCAGGACCGGCTCGGTCGATGTGATTATCGACATGAAGTCGGTGGATACCGGCAGCGCATTGTTCAACGAGCACATACAGGGCGCGGACTTTTTGGCCACGACCGACTATCCGACCGCCACCTTCAAGTCCACGTCGGTGAAATTCGACGGCGACTCGCCGGTGGCAGTGGCGGGCAATCTGACCATCAAGGGTGTCACCCGGCCAGTGACGCTGATCGTCACATCCTTCAAACACGCGCTGCATCCGATGATGAAGCGCGATGCGATCGGCGCCAATGCCACCGTCACGGTCAAACGTTCCGACTTCAATGCCGGAAAATACGCGCCTCTGGTCGGTGATGAGGTGACCATCGATATCGCCATCGAAGCCCAGGCAAAGTAAGGAGCCACTCATGAGCAAACCTATCGTCGCCCAAAAAACACCTTACGCCGTCGAAGTCGAGGCCGGCAAGAGCTACTGGTGGTGTTCCTGCGGCCGCAGCAAGAGCCAGCCGTTCTGCGACGGCGGCCATCAGGGCACGGCGTTCAACCCGGTGGAGTACAAGGCGGACAAGACCGGGACCGTGTATTTCTGTGGCTGCAAACATAGCGGTAACGGCCCTTTGTGCGACGGCAGCCATCAGAAGCTTTGAACCCAGTCAAATCAACAAACTGGATTCCAGCCTGCGTGGGCAAGACGGGTTAATCCTCGACGCAGATTTCCTTGCGGCTGACAGCGATAGCCGTTCTGACCAGCAGGCTGGCGATGACCACGCTGGCGATGCCCAGAAGCACGCCGGATAGCCGCAGGTAGATCAGACTGCCGGTGTGTTGAACCATGACTAGACTGGCTATCGCGATGGCGGCAAGCGGGAACGAATAGGCCCACCACGACAGAAAGAATTTCAGTCTGGTGAACCATTTCGCCTGAAAAAACAGTAGCAGGGTAAAAAATAGGCCGCCGTTGTATAAGACCTGGGCGAAGGCATCGACCGAGCCGGTCAATTTGACATAGGACACGAAGCCCACAGCGGGCGGCGCAATCAGGATAAACAGTGTCGGTAGTAGTCGCTCCGGCAGGCTGCCGTGAAAGACGATCCGGTAAAACACGATAGCCAGCAAAATCGGCCAGAACATCAGACCCAGGCCAAAGAAAAACCAGGACACCTCGTTCGGGGCAAACTGGATGCCGACGATGGGTACCAGCATATTGCCCACCACCGGGATGAACCAGGCAGGGTTGAGGTGGACGATTTCAAACTGGGTGTGGTGCACCCACCAGGAAACGATGTACAGCGTAAGCAGCAGTTGGACCGCGCTGCCAACGATCCAGAGCCATTGAGAATACGCCGCGTTGAACGGCTGCCAGGCGATGGCAAGTAGTATTAGCGCGATGGAAAAGGTGGGGATGAAATTCATCTTAATGGGATGCGCCCATTCCTTCCTGACCGCCTCGCGGTATTTCAGCATCTTGGCGCCATACAGGCCAGTCAGGACGACAAAGGTCAGCGTTGCAAAAACCAGCAGCGCCGGGCTGGGATGGAATGGCAAATGCAGTATTTCTTCGGCGCGTTCCCAGGCGATGGCAAGGCCGCTCAACCCCATGACCATGGCGAACCAGGAAATTGAGAAGGATTTTAGACGTTGCATGGTATTCGATTCATCGCCGGTTCAAGGACGGGGCGAGTGGTCAGCTGTTTGGTTGCGCATATGGTCGGCTAACTTGGCAAAGGCGGCGAACATCTCCTGGCGTAACTCGGGCGCATCGACAACCTCGTCCATGGCCTGGCGCATACACAGCAGCCACTGGTCGCGCTCGGCAGCGCCGATGGCAAAGGGCAGATGTCGCCGACGCAGAACGGGATTGCCATGCTTTTCCACATAAAGCTGCGGGCCGCCCAGCCAGCCGGACAGGAAGTCGAACAGTTTTTGCCCAGGGTGACTCAAATCCTCGCCGTGCATCTTGCGTATGCCATAGGTCTCGGGCAACTCATCCATGATGGCGTAGAAACGATCCACCAGTTGGCGGATTTTGGCCTCGCCGCCGATGCGTTGGTAATGGGTCTGAAACATGATCTGGGAAGGGCGGTTAACGGCTGACCATACTGGCCAATCCAATGGAATTTCGCCAGCGAGGATCAACTAAACGCTGTGCTTGCCAAGCATGGAGCGTAATGTTCGATTTTTCACGATTTTGCATACGGCACAGTATAAGTAGCTCAGCGGTACACCCAGCGATAACCAGAATTGGTTCAGTCTTCCTTATGATAAACGAGGCGGCGTGAACTTCGGCTTGACTTCATGCGACATCCGGCCGCCCTGGGTACAAGCACGGTAATACCAAACACTATGCAAGGAACCATGAACACAGTGGCCCGAAAGCTATGCGCCTCCTGTGCACTATCCCGACGCCAACCCTTCAACGTTCAAGCGGTCACCCATCTTCGATTTGACACGCCAGGGTTTTTGCATAGAATGGTAATACCATACACGTAACAGGTGACACCATGCCTAGCACACTCGAAAAGCCACGCGCATCCACCGTGACCCTCAAGCTGGATACATCACACCGTGATCGTCTCAAGTCTCTGGCGGTCGCAAAGAAGCGCACGTCGCACTACCTCATGAAAGAAGCCATCGAACGCTACCTCAAGACAGAGGAAGCCCAGCAGGCTATCTTGGAAAGCATAGACAATTCTGCTACTCACTTTGAAGCAACAGGGCTTCATCTCACGCTCGATGAGGTTAGGGCATGGGCGAAAGAAGTGAAGGTCGATCGTAATGCCCAATTGCCCGCATGCCACACTTAAAACTTTCTGGCACAGCGCGTGCTGACATCAAGCGACTCTACGAATTTCTGGCGCAATTTGATGTGATGATTGCCGACAATGGCAACGCGGCCATCATTGCTGGACTCGAATATCTGGAGGTAAATCCGATAAGTGGTGCGCCAATGGAAGACCGCCCGAATGTTCGCAAAATGGTCGTGAATTTCGGCGCCAGTGGATATCTGATTTTTCATAAGCGGTATGAAAAAATCGACACCACGCTGGTTACTCGAATCATCCATCAAAAGGAGTGGTATGACGCGGAAACCATCGGATTTACCGAGGAAAAGATGGAGAAAACCAAGGTATAGCACTCATGTCAACAAACTCCCAATACCCAATCTTGTAGGTGCTGAGCATTTTACTCGGTCTTTGCCCTACAGCTTGATAAAACTTGATAGAGGCAAGGAAAAAAGATCGGGGAGGGGAAGGAGGAGAAAGAGCCCCTCCCCGAGTTCCTTGAGGAGAAAAGTCTTACAACCCACCATTGCCAATGAACGTGTCCCGCGTATCGAATGACAACAGCTTTTGTTGGGCTGTGGCATGTTATAAGCAGTTATCGTGCCAGCTATTTTGGCGCTTTAAATAGAGTTAAGCCTGTTGATATTAAACAATAAAACAAAATTTCCCGAGGGGCTGCGTATGAAGCTATGAGTTTTTTGTCTAATCTGACAGACAGATATGTCTTAGTTGCTATGGTTGTCTTGATTGCCCGATATCGCCTACCTGAAACCAGAATGATGATTGACAGTCGATGGCGGTTGACCGTTCTGTCTGAAATTACCGACAATATTGACAGTCCCGCTACCGATAACAATATGACCCCGCCTGTAGAGTTGCTTTCCCTGCTTGATGCCTTGCCCGAGCCGCGCATCCTGGTTGACCGCGAATACCGGATCATGGCCGCCAATCACGCTTATCGCCGCGAAGTTGGCAATCCAAACGCCATAATTGGTCGGACTTGCTATGAAGTTTCCCACCATCTCGATAAGCCGTGCGACCAGTGCGGCGAGTCTTGCCCTCGCTTAGTCGCGGAGAAGAGCGGCGAGGTCAGTCGCGCCTTGCATCTGCACTACACGCCGCGCGGCGAGGAACACGTCGATGTCGAGTTGATTCCGATCAATGGCGCTGACGGCAAGCTAGCCTATTTCGTCGAGACCCTGAATTTTCTGGATCAGATCGGCGACCGGACCGACAGCTCGGGCATGGTCGGTCGTTCTCCGGCCTTTAATCGCATGTTGGAATTCGTCAGCCGGGTAGCGCCGGCCGTGACCCCGGTGTTGTTGCTGGGCGAATCCGGCACCGGCAAGGAATTGGCCGCTCAGACCGTGCATGTATTGAGCCCGCGTAATGGCAAGCCCTTCGTGCCAGTGGACTGTTCGGGCTTGACCGAGACCCTATTCGAATCGGAGCTGTTCGGTTATGAGAAGGGCGCCTTCACCGGCGCTAATCAGCGCAAGATCGGTCTGGTCGAGGCGGCGGCCGGCGGGACGTTGTTTCTGGATGAGGTGGGCGACATCCCGTTGCATCTTCAGGTCAAACTACTGCGTTTATTGGAGTCCAATACCTTCCGCAGGGTGGGTGGCGTGGAAACCCTGCGGGCCGATTTTCGGCTAGTGGCCGCGACTCACCGGGAACTGAAGCAGATGGTGGATGAAGGCGCATTCAGGCGGGATTTGTATTACCGCATATCCGCCTTTCCCGTCCATTTACCGGCCCTGCGGGAGCGGCGCGAGGACATTCCCATCCTGATCGAACACCTGTTGGCCAGGCTGGCCCCCGATCGGCCCGTTCATTTGAGCGACGAGGCGTTGGCACGGCTGATGGCCTACGACTTTCCGGGCAACATCCGCGAACTGCGCAACCTGTTGGAACGGGCCATTCTGCTGGCTGATGCCGATACCCTGCGGCCGGATCATTTCCGCGAAGAGATGACTGCGATCACACCAGAGATCAAGGCTGGTTCATTGCCGGAAAGGCTGACCAGCATCATGCCACTTGGGCGGGTCGAGACCGAGTATGTTCATTGGGCGCTAGGCCAAATAGGCGGCGACAAACGTGCATTGGCCATGAAACTGGGCATTAGCGAGCGGACCCTGTATCGCAAACTGGGTCCTTGAACGCCGATAACGGCCAGCTTGAAAACCGATGGGTTCAATTTCGCGAAATGAAATCCTTGATGCGGTGCGCTGCCTCAAGGCAGGACGTCAAGTTGTCTACTAATGCGATGCGTATGAATCCCCGGCCGGGGTTGATCCCGCCGGCGTCGCGCGCCAGAAAGGAACCGGGCAGTACGCTGACGTTTTTTTGCCGGTACAGCTCGCGGGCGAATTCGGTGTCATCTCCCGGCACTTTCGCCCAGAGGTAGAAAGCCGCATCGGGCGCCGCGAAGGCGAGCGCGTCCTGCAGGATGGGCATCACGGCGGCGAACTTTTCTCGGTACTGGCGGCGGTTCTCCACGACATGTGCCTCGTCCTGCCAAGCGGCGGCGGAAGCGGCCTGGATGGCCGGGTTCATGGCGCTGCCGTGATAGGTGCGGTAGAGCAGGAATTGCCGGATCAACTCGGCGTCGCCGGCAACGAAGCCGGAGCGCATACCGGGTACGTTGGAACGTTTGGACAGACTGTTGAACACCACCAGCCGGCTGAAGTCGCGGTCCAGCATCTCGGCGGCGGAAAGCGCGCCCAGTGGCGGGTCGTCTTCGTCGAAGTAGATCTCGGAATAGCACTCGTCGGCGGCGATGATAAAGCCGTGTTGCTCGGAGAGGTCGAACAGCGCCTGCCATTCGTTCAGCGTCAGCACCTGGCCGGTGGGGTTGCCGGGCGAGCAGACGTAGGCCAGTTGCACCGTTTCCCACATAGCCTCGGGCACCTCATCGAGCGCCAGGCGGTAGCCGTTTTCCGGTAGGGTGTTGAGAAAGTAGGGCTTGGCCCCGGCTAGGATGGCGGCGCCTTCGTAGATTTGGTAAAAGGGGTTGGGCGAGAGCACCCGTTTGACGTGTTTGCTCGGGTCGATGACCGCCTGGGCGAAGGCGAACAAGGCCTCGCGGCTGCCGTTGACCGGCAGTATCTGGCTGGCCGGGTCCAGGTTCACGCCGTAGCGTCGCTCGCACCAGCCGGCAATGGCGCCGCGCAGGGCGTCGCTGCCCTGGGTTATGGGATAATTGGCCAGACCCGCCAGATTGGCCGTCAGGGCATCGCCGATGAAGGCCGGGGTCGGGTGTTTCGGCTCGCCGATGGACAAATTGATCGGCGACAGTTCCGGGTTGGCGGTCACGCCGGCGAACAGCTCCCTGAGCCTCTGAAACGGATAGGGCTGCAATTGATCTAGACGGGGATTCACTTCGGCGTTGTCCTGACAATCGAAGGCCATCATTATACGTATGTTCACCTCCTCGCGCCGCCCGCTGGCGTCCCTGGCACTGCTCGTGGCGGCCTGCGTCTGGGGCGTCGCCTGGTATCCCTATCGTCTGCTGGCCGAGGCCGGGCTGACCGGCAGCCAGTCTTCCCTGCTGACGTATGCGGTCGCCTTGGCGATCATGCTGGCGATCTCTCCGCCCCGGCGGCCGTGGTCGTCCGCCAATCGCCCGTTGCTGCTTGCGGTGGCGCTGGCGGCCGGCTGGACCAATCTGGCTTATGTGCTGGCGGTGATCCAGGGCGAGATCATGCGGGTCATGCTGTTGTTCTATCTGGCGCCGCTCTGGACCGTATTGTTCGCCCGGCTGATACTTGCCGAAAAGGCCGGGGCCTGGGGCTGGCTGGTGATTGTCATGGCCATGCTCGGTGCCGTGGTCATGCTCTATGACCTCGATGGCGGCCTGCCTTTTCCGGCCAACATGGCGGAATGGCTCGGCCTGTCGGCCGGCTTCACTTTTGCCTTGTCTAACGTGTTAGCGCGTAAGCTCAAGCAGGTCCCGACCGAGCGGCGTAGCGTCTGGATATTCGCCGGCGTACTCTTGATCGCCTTGCTGCCGGTAGCCGGGGAGGGCGATCTGGCGGCCCGTCTGGCCGCTTTGACCGGATTCGATTGGACGCTGGTCGTGCTGACGGGGGGCTTGCTGGTCCTGGCGACCTTTTCGGTGCAATACGGCCTGGCCCATACCCCGGCCAACCGGGCCATCGTCATCCTACTCACCGAACTGGTGGCGGCGGCGTTTTTCAGTTGGTACTGGGCCGGCGAGGCGATGGGCGTCCAGGAGTGGCTGGGCGGTGCGCTGATCGTTGCGGCCAGCCTGATTTCAGGCAGAATGGACAATGAAACGGATGGCGCGACCGATTCGCGTCTATGCGAACAGGACAAGGTTCATTGCAGGATGGATGAATGAAAACGGATAGCGGCAAGAATAAGCCGACGGACAAAGCGGCGGCGAAGTCGTTTTTTTATTGGGATGGCGACACCCTGGTGCTGAATATCCTTGGCAAGCCCAGCGCTAAAAAGGATGCCATCGGCAAGCCCTACGGCCATCAACTCAAGGTCAGCGTCACGGCGGCGCCGCGCTCGGGTAAAGCGACCGACCACATGGTGCGTTTTCTGGCGGGTGAATTCGGCGTGGCCGCCGCTGACATCGAGGTCGTCTTCGGCCGCATGAATGTGAACAAACAGGTGCGCATCAAGGCGCCCAAACGCTTGCCAGCGGTGATCGCCCAGCAAGATTTGGTTTAACCGGGTTAAGAAGGAGGGTAGGCAATGAGGCGTCTGTTGATGCTGGTGTTGTCGCTGGCACTGGCTGCCTGCGGCGCTGGCGAGACGGTCGGCGTGGCGGCCGTCGAAGCCGAGGCCAAGGCCAAGGATATCGAGGCCGGCAAACGACTTGAGGCCGAAACCAAGGCGCGGCTGGAACAGGCATTGGCGGCCGAGCAAAAAAAACTCCAGGACGCGGAGGCCGGCAACCGCTAATCGTCAGCTTGCCGAGGCCGGCCCGGCCACTCATAATGCCGCGAAACAGTTATGGCGCGGCCTTGATCCTCGATGGAAAACCAGATCGTTGCGAATTTCGAATTGCCAGGCACGGGCGGCACCCTGTTTCGTCCGGCCGATTATCGGGGCCAGTGCGTCGTGCTCTATTTCTACCCCAAGGACAATACCCCCGGCTGTACCACCGAGGGCCAGGATTTTGCTGCGTTGCATCCCCAATTCGCCGCGCTCGGCGCCAAGGTGTTCGGCATCTCGCGCGACAGCCTGAAATCGCACGAGGGCTTCAAGGCCAAGCTGAATCTGCCGTTCGAACTGCTCAGCGATGCCGACGAACAGGCTTGCGAGCTGTTCGCCGTCATCAAGATGAAAAACATGTACGGCAAGAAGGTGCGCGGCATCGAGCGCAGCACCTTCGTGCTCGACCACCAGGGCCACATCGCCAAGGCCTGGCGCGGCGTCAAGGTGCCCGATCATGTTCAGGAGGTATTGGCCTTTGTCCAGACCCTCTGATTTTATCAACCTACTCGCAACCTAGCCCATGGCGCGCAAACCCAAAGCACAGACCAAGCTGTTCGTCCTCGACACCAACGTTTTCCTCCACGACCCGACCTGTTTGTTCCGGTTCCAGGAACACGATCTATACATCCCCATGGCCACACTGGAGGAGTTGGATCACAACAAGAAGGGGGTGACCGAGGTCGCCCGCAACGCCCGCCAGGCCAGTCGCTTCCTGGAGGAGATCGTCAGCACACAGGAACTGAATATCGTCGATGGGATAGCGCTGGCCGAGCATAGCCACAAGGCCGCGACTGGCCGCCTCTACCTGCAAACCAAGACGATCGAGAGCGACATCGCGTCCTTGTTGCCGGCAACCAAAGTCGATAACCAACTATTGGGCGTGGTGTCGTATCTACAACATGAATTTCCGGCGCGCCCGGTTATCCTGGTGTCGAAAGACATCAATATGCGTATCAAGGCGCGGGCGCTGGGTTTTCTGGCCGAGGATTATTTCAACGACAAGGTATTGGAGGACACCGACCTGCTCTACAGCGGTGTGCGGGAGCTGCCGGAGAATTTTTGGGATAGCCACGGCAAGGACATGGAATCCTGGCAACAGGACGGCCGGGTCTATTACCGCCTGACTGGCCCGGTCGCCCAGCTCATGTTGATTAATGAGTTCGTTTATCAAGAAGGCGGCAAACCCTTCTACGCCCAGGTCATGAATGTCACCGGCAAGACGGCTACGCTCGCCACCATCAAGGATTTCAGCCATCAGAAGAACAGCGTTTGGGGCATCATGGCGCGCAATCGGGAGCAGAATTTCGCCCTCAACGCGCTGATGAACCAGGATGTCGATTTCGTTACCTTGCTGGGTCAGGCGGGCACTGGCAAGACCTTGCTTACCCTGGCGGCAGGCCTGGCCCAGACCCTGGAAAAGAAACTGTTTAGCGAGATTATCTTCACCCGGGTGACGGTGCCGGTGGGCGAGGACATTGGCTTCCTGCCGGGCACCGAAGAGGAAAAAATGACGCCCTGGATGGGCGCCCTGGAGGATAACCTGGACGTGCTCAACAAGTCGGACGACGAGGCCGGCGAATGGGGCCGGGCGGCGACCCAGGACCTGATCCGTTCCCGGATCAAGGTGAAGTCGCTCAATTTTATGCGCGGCCGGACCTTCCTCAACAAGTTCCTTATCATTGACGAGGCCCAGAACCTGACGCCCAAGCAGATGAAGACGCTCATTACGCGCGCCGGTCCCGGCACCAAGGTGGTCTGTCTAGGCAACATTGCCCAGATCGATACGCCGTATCTAACCGAAGGTAGTTCCGGTCTGACTTATGTGGTCGACCGATTCAAGGGTTGGTCGCATAGCGGCCATGTCATGCTGGCCAGGGGCGAGCGTTCCCGTCTGGCCGATCATGCCGCCGAAGTACTCTGATTCAATATCAAATTAAGGATGAAAAATGTCGCATTTGAATGGTTTGGCCGGTTGCGCGCTGTTGTCATTGTTATTGCTTGTCGGCTGCAATACCGATAATAAATCCGCGAACAATTTGAAGCCCGCCGCGCTGGTTAATGGCCAGGTAATCGCGGCCGATCAAATCCAGTCGGAGACCGCAAAACTTGGTCAAGGAACAGACGGCCAAGGTCAGGCGATGGCCAATCTGGCTTTGAAGAATATTGTCGATCAAGAATTGCTGGCTCAAGAAGCTGTCAAGGCCAAGCTGAACGAAAAACCGGAGGTCCAATGGAAACTGGATGCCGCCCGGCGGCAAATACTTGCCCAGTCGGAGATAGAAACCATGACCCGCGACGTGGTGGCGCCGGCACAGGCTGAAATAAAGGCCTATTACGATGGTCACCCGGAATTGTTTAGCCAGCACAAGATTTATCAATTGGCTTATCTGGTGGCCAATACCACGCCGGAGAATATTGCCAAGGCGCGCGAATTGGTCCAGAAAGGCGGTACTGTTCAGGCCTTGGCGGCGGCCATCCAAGCACTGGGGATTACCGTCGGCGGCCAGCGGGTAGTGAAGGGCGCCGAGGAATTGCCCAAGGATGCGCTGGACAGGTTCTCCGCCATGAAAGCAGGCCAATCCCTGACCATGGACCAGGGCGGTAAATTGAATATCATCGTTCTGGAAGGCGTTCAGGAACGGCCGATTGCCTTTGAGCCGGCGACCCAGACTATCGGCGCTTATCTAATCAACGATAAAAAGCGGCAACAGATCGATGGCCAATTGAGCAAGATTCGAACATCGGCAAGGATAGAATATCGCGCGCCGTATGCCGCGCCTGATGCGGCAAAGGTTAAATGAATTTTGGAATGCACATCTGGTTTATTGACATAAAAATGCCTACTGGAATATATTGGCCCATCCCGAATTGAAACGGGTGTTTCCCCAATCGAAATATCACCATGAAGGCTTACGATGAAAATTAATCTTAAATCGCTCTCGATTGTCGAACTAAAGGCATTGCAAGGCGAAATCGCCGTTGAAATGGAAGCGCGCAAAAAGGGTGAGCGGCAGAAACTGTTGCAGGAATTCCGTGATAAGGCCAAGAGCCTGGGTATCAGTCTGGATGAATTGCTGTCCGGGCAAAAGGCCAAGACCCGCTCCGCCGGCAAGGTCGCCGTCAAGTATATCCATCCGGCCGATCCAAGCCTGACCTGGACCGGTCGCGGCAAGCAGCCACGCTGGGTCGGAGAATGGTTGGCCGGCGGCAAGTCCATGGCTGATCTGAAGGTCTGACTTTTTAACGTCAAATCCGGGCCGAACCGGGCGTCATATCGGCTAAACTAGCCGGCTATGCGCCCGGTTTTATTTTTTTTAGCCCTGTTCCTGTCGGCCTGCTCCGGGCCGGTGAACAATCCCTACCCGGCTACCGAGCGCGGGCAATCAATCTTTTATTCGGCGTTTACCGAGCGGCCTAAGCATCTCGATCCGGCCCGTTCCTATTCCGCCAACGAAACCCCATTTACCGGCCAGATTTATGAGCCTCCGCTGCAATACCATTATCTGAAGCGGCCGTACCAGCTCGTGCCGCTGACCGCGCTGGCCGTGCCCAAAGCCCGCTATTTCGATTCGGCCGGTCATGAATTGCCGCCCGCCGCCCCAGCCTCCGCCATCGCCGCAAGCGTTTATGAAATCCATATCCGGCCAGGCATCCGTTTTCAGTCGCACCCGGCCTTTGCCCGATCTGGCTTGGGGCAGCCGATCTATATCCCGATGCCGGCGGCAGTATTAGCCAAGGCCCGAGCGATTCCGGACTTTCCGGAGCAGGGCAGCCGTGAATTGACCGCGGCGGATTATGTCTATCAGATCAAGCGCCTGGCCTCGCCGCGTCTGCAATCGCCGATTGCCGGCCTGATGGCGAATTACATACTGGGTTTCGATAAGCTGAGTGAGACACTGGCCTTGGCTGGCGCAAAGCGGCGAGACTGGCTGGATCTGCGTCGATTTCCGCTGGCGGGCGTCGAGGCGGTGGATCGCTATACCTACCGGATCAAGGTAAAAGGCAAATACCCTCAGTTCGTTTACTGGCTGGCTATGCCATTCTTTGCTCCGCTGCCGTGGGAAGCCGATGCCTTTTACAACCAACCAGGCATGGCGGAGCGGAATCTGACCCTGGATGGCTGGCCGGTCGGCACCGGACCCTACATGTTGACGGTGAACGAACCCAACCGCCAGATGCGGCTGGAGCGCAACCCGAATTTCCGGGGCGAGCCCTATCCCGGTGAAGGTGACCACGGCGATGCCGCCGACGGCTTGCTGAACGATGCCGGCCGGTCCATGCCCTTTGTTGACGCGGCGGTCTACAGCCTGGAAACGGAGACCATCCCCTATTGGAACAAGTTTCTCCAGGGTTATTACGATGCCTCCGGGCTTGGTTCCGACAACTTCGACCAGGCGGTGCGTACTGGCGCCGGCGGCGGCGTCGAGCTGACCCCGGAGATGACCCGAAAAGGCATTCGTCTGGGGACTTCGGTGGCGGCCAGCAGTTTCTATATGGGCTTCAACATGCTGGATGGCATCGTCGGCGGTCTGGATGAGCAACACCGCAAGCTGCGTCAGGCCATCGCCATCGCCATCGACGAAGAGGAATACATCGCCATCTTCGCCAACGGCCGGGGAATACCGGCGCAGGGGCCACTGCCGCCCGGTCTGTTCGGTTACCGCGAGGGTCGGTTAGGCATCAACCCGGTCGTCTATGACTGGCAGGGCGGCAAGGCCCTGCGCAAACCGATCGAAGCCGCCCGGCGGCTGTTGGCCGAGGCGGGTTATCCAGATGGCCGCGCTGCCATGACCGGGAGGCCGTTGGTGCTCAACTTTGACACCGCCTCCCGCGGTCCAGACGACAAGGCGCGCCTGGACTGGTTGCGCAAGCAGTTTCACAAGCTGAATATCGAACTGGTGATCCGCAGTACCGACTACAACCGGTTCCAGGACAAGATGCGTGATGGCACCGAACAGATCTTCGAGTGGGGCTGGAATGCCGATTACCCGGACCCGGAGAATTTCCTGTTCCTGCTCTATGGCCCGAACAAAAAGGTCGGCGCCGGCGGCGAGAATGCCGCCAATTACCAGAACCCGGAATTCGACCGTCTGTTTATACAGATGAAGGACATGGACAACGGCCCCGAACGGCAGGTCGCAATCGACAGCATGGTTGGCATCGTGCGCGACGACGCGCCCTGGGCCTTCGGTTTTCATCCCAGAAATTACGGCTTGCGCCACCGCTGGCTCAAGAACGTGAAGCCCAACCTGATGGCCAACAACGAGTTGAAATATCTGCGTATCGATGCCGCCGCCCGCGACGCCGCGCGGGCCGGATGGAATCGACCGGACTGGCTTGGACCGGCCCTGGTCTTGGCGCTGGTGGCGCTGGCGCTGCTCCCAGCCTGGTTTGCCTATAGTCGTAAACAGGAGGCCAGCGGCCGATGATCGCCTATCTGATACGCAGATTGCTCTATGCGCTGCCTATCCTGATCGGGGTGAACGTACTCACCTTCGCATTGTTTTTCCTGGTCAATACCCCGGACGACATGGCCCGCTTGCACCTGGGCGTGAAGCGGGTGACTGCGGATGCGGTAGCTAAATGGAAGACCGAGCGGGGTTATGACAAGCCGTTGTTCGTCAATGCCGGGGCAACTGGTTTGGGCAAGGTTACCGAGACGATCTTCTTCGACAAATCGTTGGCCATGTTCGCCTTTCGCTTCGGCGCCTCCGACGATGGCCGCGATATCGCCCACGAGATCAAGACCCGCATGTGGCCCAGTCTGGCCATCGCCCTGCCCACCTTCGTCATTGGCCTGATGGTCGACATCAGCGTGGCGCTTATCCTGATCTTTTTCCGGCGCAGCTATGTCGAGTGGAGCGGGGTGGTCTTGCTGGTGGCGCTGATGTCGGTCTCCGGGTTGTTCTACATCATCGGCGGTCAGTTCCTGTTCGCCAAGGTCTGGCAGTTGGCGCCCATCTCCGGTTATCAGCCGGGCTTCAATGCCTCGCGTTTCGTCTGGCTGCCGATCCTGATCGGTGTCGTCGGCGGGGTCGGGGCTGGGGCGCGCTGGTATCGCACCCTGTTCCTCGAAGAAGCGGGCAAGGATTATGTTCGCACGGCCCGGGCCAAGGGCTTGTCAGAGGCGGCGGTGTTGTTCCGCCACATCCTTAAGAACGGCATGGTGCCGATCTTGACCGGCGCGGTAGCGGTGTTCCCGCTGCTGTTCATGGGCAGCCTGATACTGGAATCGTTCTTCGGTATCCCCGGTCTGGGCAGCTATACCATCGACGCCATTGGCTCCCAGGATTTTGCCATCGTCCGCGCCATCGTCTTTTTGGGCGCGGCGCTCTACATCGTCGGCCTGATACTGACCGATATTTCTTATACCTTGGTCGATCCCCGGGTGAGGTTGTCATGAGGCCGGTGCTGCTTTGGACCGATGGCTTGATCTGGTTGCTGGTGGCGGGCTTGATCGCTTTTGTGTGGCTGGTTCGGCGCCACGAGCACCTGCGTGTGCCCTGGCGCAAGCTGGCATCTGATCCTGTGGCCGTGGCGGCGGCGGTGGTGTTGCTGTTTTTTACCGCGATCGCGGTCTCGGATTCCATCCATTTCCGGCTTGCCTTGCCGGCCGGCGCGGGCGGCGGGACGCATTATTCGCCGGAGGTGAGAAGCGTCCTGGACGTCCTGTCCGGGCCGCTGGCGAAACAGCAGGAGAAGAGCTATTCGGCGCCGTTCGCCTGCCGGCTATTTACCAGGGAAACCGTCACTTTGGCCGATGGCCGTCAGGTGCGGATATATCCGCGTCTGCGCTATGGCGGGGCGCATCTTGACGACCCCGAGCGACAACGGACCGGGGATATTATGGTCCGTGTCGGCTATGGCCTGGTTGGCGGGGCGCTGGCCTGGCTGGCGCTCTGGCTGGGCCTCAGACCTTGGTTTGGCCGCGCCGCCAGCGGGCCAACCATACGGAATACCTTGCTGGTCTTGTGCCTGTTCAGCGGCTTTCTGGTCGCGCTGGGGCCGTATTACCACGTATTGGGTACCGACAAGGTCGGTCAGGACGTGCTTTATGCCACCCTCAAAAGCGTTCGTACCGGTGTCCTGATTGGCGCCCTGACTACCCTGGTAACCTTGCCTTTGTCCATCGGCCTCGGCGTTTCGGCCGGTTATTTCGGGGGCCGGGTGGACGACGCCGTGCAATACCTCTACACCACGCTCAATGCCATTCCCGGGGTGCTGCTGATCGCCGCCGCCGTGCTCATCATGCAGACCCAACTCGAATCCCATCCCGGCTGGTTCGAGACCGGGACCGAGCGAGCCGATCTGCGTCTGCTGTTCCTCTGCCTGATCCTGGGAATGACCAGTTGGACCGGCCTGGCCCGGCTGCTGCGGGGTGAAACGCTCAAGGTGCGGGAACTGGATTACGTGATGGCGGCGCGGGCCTTCGGTGTGTCGGACATCCGTATCCTGTTGCGCCATATCCTGCCCAACGTTCAGCACATCGTTTTGATCTCGGTGGCGATGGATTTTTCTGGGTTGGTGCTGGCCGAGGCGGTGTTGTCCTATGTCGGCGTTGGCGTTGATCCAACCATGCCCAGCTTCGGCAACATGATTAACGGCGCCCGCCTGGAGTTGGCCCGTGAACCGGCGGTGTGGTGGCAATTGGCCTCGGCATTCGCCTTCATGTTCGCGTTGGTGCTGGCCGCTAACCTGTTCGCCGATAGCGTCCAGGATGCCATGGACCCAAGGTCGCGGAGGCGCGCGTGACCGAGGGTCTGGTACTGCGCGATCTGCGGGTGGCGATTGAGGGTGGTGAGCATGTCTTGTTGCCGGTGGACGGCGTTTCGTTTGGAGTGGCACCGGGCCAATGCGTCGCCCTGCTGGGCGAATCCGGTTGCGGCAAGAGTCTGACTGCCCTGGCGGCGATGCGTTTGTTGCCCGAAGGGGTGAAGGTCGTTGGTGGCGACGTGACCCTGGACGGCGAATCGCTGCTGGATTTACCGGAGCGGCGGATGCGTGGTGTACGCGGCGGACGCCTGGCCATGATCTTTCAGGAGCCGATGACCTCGCTTAATCCGGTGTTGACGGTCGGCGGCCAGATTCATGAGTCGCTGCGCGC
>PFGT01000107.1:0-27115 GCA_002782005.1 Hydrogenophilales bacterium CG12_big_fil_rev_8_21_14_0_65_61_21
GTTGGGCAGGAATAGCCACATCCGGCCTTTCTGTTTCATGGCCCCGGCCTGTTTGCCAGCCTGGTCGCCGAAGCCCCAGAAGAAGTCCGCCCGCACGCTGCCGTGGATGGCGCCGCCGGTGTCCTGGGCGAGGACCAGACGGTACAGCGGCTCGGTGGAGTTGGGCTGAGTGGCGGCCAGCCAGACCGGGGCGCCGAGCGGCAGGGCGCGCGGATCGACGGCGATGCTGCGCTCGGGCGTCAGCGGCACCCCTAGCGCGCCCAAGGGGCCGCCATCGCGATTGGCCAGCTCGCGGAAGAAGACATAGCTCTGGTTCGCCGCCAGCAGTTCAGGCAGGCGCTCGGGGTTGTTGCGGGCCCAGTCCTTGATGCCCTCCATGGAGGCTTTGTCCAGGGTCATTTCGCCTTGGTCGACCAGCCATTTGCCGATGGATTTGTAGGGGTGGCCGTTCTGATCGGCATAGCCGATCCGGATCATGCCGCCGTCTTCGAGCTGAATGCGACCCGAGCCCTGAATCTGGAGAAAAAAGAGTTCGACCGGGTCGTCCACCCAGGCAATTTCCTTGCCCTCTACGGGCGCCTTGCCCGCTTCGATCTCGCCGCGGGTGAAATAGGGCACCACCTTTTTGCCGTCAAGCCGGCCGCGCAGGCGCAGGTTTTTTAACTCCGGATAGAGGCTTGAGAGATCAACGACCAGCAGGTCGTCGGGCGGCGCATAGAGTGGATAGCGGTATTTGGGCGTCAGCTCGCGACTGCCGCGCAATAGTGGCTCGTAATAGCCGGTAATCAGCCCTTCGACGCCGCCATCGGGCTGCTCTATCCGGTAGACCTTGAAGCGCTGCTGAAAGAAGGCGCGAATGGCGGCTGAATCCGGCTCGGTCAATGTGGTCGCCGCCGCGCACACCGCCTGCCAGGTCGTCTGGCGTTGCAAACGGCGGCAGGACTGCATCAAGGCGGGCCAGGCGGCCTTGAGGTCGTCCGCCTGCCAGCCCGGCAGGTCGCCGATATCGGCCGGTTTCAGCCAGTCCATGATCGGGATCGGGACGGCCGCGCTGCTTGAAGTTGGCACTGGGAAAGTGGGCACCGAGGCGGCCGGCAGGGTCGGTGCAATCGACTTGCCGGGCACCGTCTGGCAGCCGGCCAAGGCCAGGACAGCCGCCAACAGCAACAGGCAACGCATCAATGCAATACCCTGGGCATGCTGAGCGCGAATTCCGGAATCGGGGTCTTAAAGTGTTCGCCGTCCTCGGCCGCCATCCAGTAGCTGCCGCGCATGACGCCGATCGGCGTGGCGATGGCGGCGCCGCTCGAATATTCAAACTTCTGGCCCGGTTGCAGTAGTGGCTGTTCGCCGACCACGCCCAGGCCGCTGACTTCCTGAGCTACTTGGTTGGCGTCGGTGATGAGCCAGTGGCGCGAGATCAACTGGGCCGGAATGGTGCCGGTATTCTCGATGGTGATGGTGTAGGCGAAGACATAACGGTTGGCCTTCTCGTCGGACTGCTCCGGGAGGTATTGGGCGACCGCCGTCACTGTAATGTGGTATTTCCTGATGTCGGCCATGGTTATCCAGTGAAGAAATGCTTAATCGGCGGCCATTGCACCTGAATTGGCCCGCTCTGTCCAGCGTCAGAGCGAGCAGGTAAAATCGGGCCGTTTGCAACGAACCAGGGTAAATAAAAATGACGCAATATATGATCGCCCCTTCCATCCTGTCCGCCAACTTCGCCCGACTGGGCGAGGAAGTCGATAATGTTCTGGCCGCTGGCGCCGACATCGTCCACTTCGACGTGATGGACAACCACTATGTGCCCAACCTGACCATCGGCCCGCTGGTCTGCGAGGCGCTGAAGAAGCATGGCGTCAGCGCGCCCATCGACGTGCATCTGATGGTCAAGCCGGTTGACCGTATCATCCCCGACTTCGCCAAGGCCGGCGCCAGCTACATCACCTTCCACCCGGAGGCATCCGAACACGTCGATCGCACCATCGGCCTGATCAAGGAATCGGGCTGCAAGGCCGGTCTGGTGTTCAACCCGGCCACCCCGCTGGATGTGCTGGAATATATGCTGCCCAAGCTGGACATGGTGTTGCTGATGTCGGTCAACCCCGGCTTCGGCGGCCAGAAGTTCATCCCCTATGTGTTGGACAAGGCGAAGAAGGCCCGCGCCATGATCGATGCCGGAAAATACAACTGCCGGCTGGAGATCGACGGCGGCGTCGGCCCCGGCAATATCCTGGAAGTTGCCCGCTCGGGCGTCGATACCTTCGTCGCCGGCTCCGCCATCTTCGGCGCCGCCAAGGACAGCGATCCGCACCGCTACGACAGCGTGGTCGCAGCGATGCGGGCGGAACTGGCGAAGGTCTGAACGAAAGGCGTGACGGGTAACGCAAAGGCGCCTTTCAGGTCACGCATTCAAACCATGCTCATGCCGATTCCGCTCCCCATCAAGGCGCTGGTCCTCGATCTCGACGGCACCCTGCTCGATACCGCGCCGGACCTGGCCGACGCGGTCATGGCGATGGCGGCCGATCTGGGCCAGCCGCCGATCACGCTGGCCGAGGTGAAGACCTATATCGGCAACGGCGTGTCGCGGTTGGTGAAACGGGTGCTGACCCGTGCGATGGACGCTGAGCCAGACAAGGCGTTGCTGGCCCGCGCCATGCCCTTGTTCGAGCGCCATTACGGCGAGTGGGTCGCGCGCAAGAGCCGGCCGTTCCCCGACGCGGTGGAAGGCTTGCTGGCGTTCAAGGCCATGGGCCTGCCCATCGCCTGCATCACCAACAAGGCCGAGCGGTTCACCATGCCACTGCTCAAGGCCACTGGCCTGTACCCATTGTTCGATCTGATCCTGTCCGGCGATAGCCTGCCGGAAAAGAAGCCCTCGCCGTTGCCGCTGCTACACGCCTGTCAGTTCTTCGGCGTCGAGCCGCATGATTTGTTGCTGATCGGCGATTCGCTGAACGATGCCCAGGCCGCGCGGGCTGCGGGCTGTCCGGTATTTTGCGTGCCATATGGTTACAATCGGGGTCGTCCGGTGACCGAATTGGACCTGGATGCCGTGGTGCCCAGTCTGTTGGATGCTTCGAAACGAGTCGTGAAGAAATGAAATTGCCCTCCCTGAAAATCGGAAAAGCGAGCTGCCGGTCGTGGCGATGGCGTTGCTGAGCCACGTTTCACGCTCTGTATCGTTTATTGCGCTATTCACGTTTTTCAGAGGGCCATCATGACTGAACAGGACTTCATCGAACTCGCCCGTCAGGGCTACAACCGCATCCCCGTCTTCCGCCACCTGCCGGCGGACCTGGATACGCCCCTTGCTATCTATCTCAAACTGGCCAACCGGCCTTACACCTACCTGCTCGAATCGGTGGTGGGCGGCGAACGTTTCGGACGCTATTCGTTCATTGGCCTGCCGGCGAAAACGGTCTTGCGCGTGCATGGCCATTTCGTCAGCGTCGAGACCGATGGCCAGCCGGTCGAGCAGAGCGACAGTGGTGACCCGCTGGCCTTCATCGAATCGTTCATGGCCCGTTACCAGGCCGCGCCGCTGGCCGGCTTGCCGCGTTTTCCCGGTGGCCTGTGCGGCTACTTCGGTTACGACACGGTGCGCTACATTGAGAAGCGGCTGGCCGACACGATAAAACCAGACCCTCTGGCCACGCCAGACATCCTGCTGATGCTCACCGACGAGCTGGCCGTGGTGGACAACCTGTCCGGCCGGCTGACCCTGATCGTCTACGCCGACCCCCTTGAAGACGAGGCCTACGCTAAGGCGCAGTTGCGGCTGGGCGAGTTGGCCAAGCAACTGACCAAGGCCGTGGCGCCGCCCAAGGATGAACCGGGCGAGGCGGCCGAGGCCGAATCGGAGTTCGGCGAGGCCGGCTTCAAGGCCGCCGTGGAAAAGGCCAAGCGCTACATCGCCGACGGCGATGTCATGCAGGTGGTCCTGAGCCAGCGCATGAGCCGGCCGTTCAAGGCCCACCCGCTGGCCCTGTACCGCGCCCTGCGCAGCCTGAACCCGTCGCCCTACATGTTCTACTATGACCTGGGCGGCTTCCATGTGGTCGGCTCGTCACCGGAAATCCTGGTCCGGCTGGAGGGCGATACCATCACCCTGCGGCCTATTGCCGGCACCCGGCCGCGTGGCGCCAATCGCGCAGACGATCTGCAACTCGAACAAGACCTGCTGGCCGATCCCAAGGAACGGGCCGAGCACGTTCAGCTCATGGACCTGGGCCGCAACGATGTCGGCCGGGTCGCCCAGATCGGCAGCGTCAAAGTGACCGAGAACATGATCGTCGAGCGCTATTCCCACGTCATGCACATCGTCTCCAATGTCGAAGGTAAGCTCAGGCCGGACCTATCCGCCATCGACGTGCTGCGCGCTACCTTCCCGGCCGGCACCGTATCCGGCGCGCCCAAGGTCCGGGCCATGGAGATCATCGACGAACTGGAGCCCAGCAAGCGCGGCATCTACGCCGGCGCGGTCGGCTATGTCGGCTTCAACGGCGACATGGACGTGGCCATCGCCATCCGCACCGCCGTGGTCAAGGACCAGATGCTCTACGTCCAGGCCGGCGCCGGCATCGTCGCCGACTCGGTCCCGGAAAACGAATGGATCGAGACCCGCAACAAGGCCCGCGCCGTGGTCCGAGCCGCCGAACTGGCATTGGCCGGGAAAACTGCATAAACCCCGGAACGGGTTCAGTGTTAAAAAATCAAAAGGATAGCCGCGATATGCTGCTGATGATCGATAACTACGATAGCTTTACCTACAACCTGGTGCAGTATTTTGGTGAGTTGGGCGAGGATGTGCGGGTGATTCGCAACGACGAGATCGACTTGGCCGGCGTGGCCGCGCTCAGGCCCGACCACATCGTCATCTCGCCCGGACCGTGTACGCCCAATGAGGCCGGCATCTCGGTGCCGTTGATCCAGGCGATGGCCGGCCAGGTGCCGATATTGGGGGTTTGTCTGGGCCATCAGAGCATCGGCCAGGCCTTCGGCGGCCGCATCGTTCATGCCAAGCAGTTGATGCACGGCAAGACCTCGCTCATCCATCATGCCGATAAGGGTGTGTTTCGCGGCCTGCCCAATCCGTTTACCGCTACCCGTTATCACTCGCTGGTCATTGAGCGGGAGACGCTGCCTGGTTGTCTGGAGATCACCGCCTGGACGGACGATGGCGAGATCATGGGCGTGCGCCACCGGACCCTGGTGGTGGAAGGCGTACAGTTCCATCCCGAGTCGGTGTTGACCGAGCATGGTCATCGATTGCTGAAAAACTTTTTGGAGGACGAGCGCCCATGAAACCCCAGGAGGCACTAACCCGCATCATTGAGCATCGGGAGATTTTCCACGACGAAATGCTCAGTCTCATGCGCCAGATCATGACCGGCGAGATGAGCCCGGTCATGATCGCCGCGTTCATCACTAGCCTGCGCGTAAAGAAGGAGACCATCGGCGAGATTGCCGCCGCTGCCACGGTGATGCGTGAGTTTGCCACCAAGGCGCCGGTTACCGACAGGGCGCATCTGGTCGATACCTGCGGCACCGGTGGCGACGCCGCGCATACCTTCAATATCTCCACCGCGGCGGCCTTTGTCGCGGCGGCCGCCGGGGCGCGGGTGGCCAAGCACGGCGGCCGCTCGGTGTCATCCAAGTCGGGCAGCGCCGATGTCCTGGAGGCGCTGGGCGTGAACATCAATCTGACCCCGGAACAGGTGGCCCGCTGCATCGACCAGGTTGGCCTGGGCTTCATGTTCGCGCCCAACTACCATGGCGCGATGAAGTATGCCGCGCCGGTGCGGCGCGAACTGGGCATCCGCACCCTGTTCAATATCCTCGGTCCGCTGACCAACCCGGCCGGCGCGGCCAATCAGGTCATGGGGGTGTTCCATCCCGATCTGGTCGGTGTCCAGGCGCGGGTGCTGGAACGCCTGGGGGCGCGGCACGTCATGGTGGTGCATGGTCGCGAGGGTCTGGACGAAATCTCGATCTCCGGCGAGACCCTGGTGGGCGAGTTGCGGGACGGTGAGGTGCGCGAGTACACGGTGCATCCCAGCCAGTTCGACCTTGAGGTGCATGACCTGTCGACCCTTCAGGTGGCGACCATGGAAGAATCGCGCGATTGCGTGCTCAAGGTGCTCGATAACGTACCGGGTCCGGAACGAGACATCGTCATGCTGAACGCTGGCGCCGCCATCTATGTATCGGGCATGGCGGACAGTCTGCGCGCCGGGGTGGAAAAGGCGCGCGAGGCGTTGGCCAATGGCTCGGCCAAGGCCAAGCTCGACGCCTTGAAGCAGTTTGTTTAGGGCGTATTAGCGTCTGGCCAGCAAGGCCGCGCCGCCGGCGATCAAGGCGGCCGAGAAGGCGATCAAGGCCCAGCCGGCCAGCGACAGTTTCAGTATCGTCAGCTCCACCTCCTGGCACAGCCCGGTCACCATGAACAGATCGGGTGCCTTTCGGCCCAGCCAATCGACCAGATGCTCGATCGACTCCGGGGTGCTGGAGGAACAGGAAAAGGGGTCCATGGGCTGGGCCTGTAACCAGACTTGATAGCCCGCCACACCGATACCGGCGGTCGCCGTGATGAGCGCCAGGACGCCAATCGTGCGGCCGGCTAAACGCGGTGAAAAGGCCGCCGCCAACAAGGCAAACCCGGCCAACAGCAGAAACAGCACTCGCTGCAATATGCACAAGTGGCAAGGATGCAGGTGAAACCGGGCGGTGAGAACGAAGCTTGCGAGCACCAGTCCAATACAGGTCAGGGCCAGGACTAGCCAGAGCGGTTTTGACTTCAGGATGCGCATGTTGAGGTATCAGGTGAACATCGGCCGCAGGTGCGACCAAGTGAAACGGAACAAGGCGGCAGTATACGTTACCGTCGTTCCGGATGCAGTCTACTTGTCCCGGAAAGGCCGCGCGGCCCGAATCGGCAGCGGTTCAATGGCAGCCGATAATTGCGTATGATTCGCCATCTTTAACCCACTCACCTAACCAGGAATGTTCATGAAAACCATATTGTCTTTGCTCGCTATCGTTGTCTCGACCGCCGCGTTTGCCACTTCGCCCGCCACCCCGGCCCCTATGCTCGCCGCTCCGGCTGCCGCTCCGGCCAATCCGCACGCCGGCATGTCTGGAATGGCCGCACCCCAGGCGATTACCTTGTCGCAAAAAGGTAAGGTAATCAGCAGCATCGACGTGCCGACCTATACCTACATTGAAGTCGCCCAGGGCAAGAAGAAGATATGGCTGGCCACGTCCACCACCGCCGTGAAGAAGGGCGACATGATCCGCTTCGACAATGGCATGACCATGACCAACTTCTACAGCAAGGGTCTGAAGCGTAACTTCCCCAGCATCCTGTTTGCCAATAAAGTGGTGGTTGATAAAGGCGCGAAATAACGCGGTTTTAGCGGGCGGCACGGCTGGATGGCCAGTCCGCCTGTTTCATGTTTTTTCCCGGCGTAGGCTAAATAGCCATTTCGCGATCTCGAACAGGCCCAGGCAGGCCGCGCCGAGCGCGAAGGACTGGAGCCAGACGCCGGTGCTGGGCGGGGTAAAGCGGAACGCCTCGGCCAATGATGGCAAGCCGGTTACCGCTACCAGTCCGATCAGTGTGGCGGCCAGGACCAACGCCGCCGCCCGGCCGACGCCGGCCAGCGCGTAGCCGACACCGGGCCGGTTGGACAGGCTGCTGACGACCAATACCGAATCAGCCGCGATCAGGGTGACGAAGGCCGCAGCGCGAATCTCGGTCTCGGCACCGCCTTGGATCAGCAGCCAGTGGTAGTACAAGGTGACGACGCCGGTCGCCAATATTCCCTGAACGACTGCCAGCAGCAGGTGCCGGCCCTCGACCAGATGCTCCTGTCTGGCGCGCGGCGGACGTTCCATCAGCCCCGGCGACTCGCTTCTGGCTTCGAATACGATTGAGCAGGCTGGGTCGATGACCAGCTCCAGGAAGGCAATATGGATGGGCGCCAGGATCAGCGGCCAGCCGAACAGCAGGGGCAGGATGGACAGGCCGACGATGGGGACGTGGACCGAGAAGGTGTAGATCATTGCCTGGCGCAGATTGGCGAAGATGCGGCGACCGAGTCGGATGGCCGAAACGATGGTGTTGAAGTCTTCGTCCAGTAGCACCAGCGCGGCCGACTCGCGCGCCACATCAGTGCCGCGCTTACCCATGGCGATGCCGATGTGCGCGGCCTTGAGCGCCGGCGCATCGTTGACGCCATCGCCGGTCATCGCCACTGTTTCGCCCGCCGCCTTGAGCGCCTCGACGATCAGCAGCTTTTGCCGCGGCGTTACCCTGGCGAATACCCCGACCTCGTCGATACCGCAGGCCAGCTCGACGGCATTCATGCGCTCCAGTTCTGCGCCGGTCAGTATCCGGCCATGCTCGATGCCGGCGCCGGTGGCGATGGCCTGCGCGGTACGCGGATGATCGCCGGTAATCATCACCACCCGGATGCCGGCTCGCCGGCATTCCGCAATCGCCGCCGGCGCCTCCTCGCGCAACGGATCGGCCAGGCCGACCAGACCAATGAACCGGAAATCGAAGTCGTGCTGGATTTCGGGCCATGTGGAACCGCTATGCCTGGCCTTGGCGACCCCTAACACGCGCAGTCCCTGGTCGGCCATGCGCTCGGCCTGGGCGGCCACGGCGTCACTCGCCACCGCCGGTAAATGGCACAGATCGGCTATGGCCTCGGGAGCGCCCTTGGCGGCCACAATGTGGCCGTCGCCGCGGGGAGGCCGCCAAAGGTGGGACATGGCCATCAGTTCGGGCGATAGATCGTATTCCCGCGCCAGCGCCCAGTCCGGATGGAGGTGTTCGGTACCGGCAAGATAGTCGCCGACGAAGCGCTGGAACGCCTGCTCCATCGGGTCGTGCGGCTCGATCTCGCTGGCCAGCACGCTATATTCCAGAAGCTCGTGATAGTTCTCCGGCAGCGAATCCGGGGTCGACAGGTCGGCCGCCTGGAGCAGCTTGCCATCGACCATCAAGGCCGTCAGCGCCATGCGGTTGTGGGTCAGGGTGCCGGTCTTGTCGACGCATAGCACCGTGGTCTCGCCGAGCGTTTCGATGGCATTGAGGCGACGGGTCAGCACCCCTTGCCGGGCGATGCGCCGGGCGCCCATGGCCAGGAATACGATCAGGATGACTGGGAACTCCTGGGGCAGGATGCCCATGGCCAGCGTGATGCCGGTCAGCAGACCGTTCAGCCAGTCGCCGCGAACGGCAACATACAGGGCGGCGGTCGCCAGACAAAGGCCGATGCCGATGACCGCCATCCGGCGGGTCAACGCGGCCATTTCTATTTGTAGTGGTGAGGTCCCGACCGCGATGCCGCGCAACGATTTGCCGATCCGGCCCAGTTCGGTTCGGACGCCGATGGCCGTGATCCGCATCAGGCCTCGGCCGCGTACCACCAGGGTGCCGGCGAATACCTGGTCAGTTTGCGCAGCCGTGCGGTCTGGATGATTCGTGGCGGGGAACTTGGCGACAGTGACCGACTCGCCGGTCAGCATCGATTCATCGACCTCCAGTTCGTGGCCGTCCAGCACCAGGCCATCGGCCGGGACGCGGTCGCCCTCGACCAGCATGACGATGTCGTCGGGCACCACCTCGCGTCCGGGGATGCGGCACGGCTTGCCATCGCGGATGACGATGGCGCGCGGGCTGGACAGGTCGCGCAAGGCCGCCAGGGCCTTCTCGGTGCGCTGCTCCTGAACCAGGGTGACGACCATGATGATGGCGACAAAGCCGATCAGGATGGCGGCGTCATGGCCGTCGCCCATGGCGAAGTAGATGGCGCCGGCCGCCATGAGCAGCAGGAACATCGGTTCCTTGACTACATCGGCGGCGATCTGCCAGAGCTGCCGCCGTTGCTCGGCCCCCAGGTCGTTGTAACCCGAACTGGCGCGCCGGGTGGCGACTTCGCTTTGGCCAAGACCACTAGGAAATTGCGTTGGCATACCGAGCCTGGCCCTTGGCGTTATAGACGCGTGAACTACGAAACCAGTTTGCGGCAGAAGCAATAAACGAACTTTTGTTCGCTGCCTCCAGGTGTCTGGTGGGATTCTCTTTCGTGGCCAAGAAGCTGAAACGGCTCGCCGAACTCGGCGTGAAGTTCATTTGCGTTATAGCGCATGACCGTAAGGCCGCTGCATTGGGTGGGGCCATCTTCGGCAAAGGTGGCAACGATTACCAGCCCGCCGGGCTTTACCGACCGGAGTACCTGGCGCACATAGGCTCGGCGTTCTTCTTCGGTAGTTAGGAAGTGGAACACCGCCCGGTCATGCCAGACGTCATAACCATGCGCTGGCAGCTCGGCCGTCAATACGTTGGCCTCTAACCACCGTGCTTGAGACCCTCGCTCGCCAAGCCGCGCCTTGGCCGCGGCCAAGGCGGCCCCGGACAGATCGAGGACCGTAACATTGCCATAACCGTGAGCCAGCAGATCGTCGACCAGTGTCGAAGCGCCACCGCCGACATCGATGATGGATGCCGATGTCGGAATCTCGGCGTTCCGGATCAGTTTCAGCGAAAGCCGGGCATGTTCCTGAAACCAACTGACCTCTGTAGCGGCCTTGGTTGTGTAGATTTTTTCCCAGTGATCCTTCGGTGTCATGGCAGCTCCGACGATTTATTCTGCGGGGTGACGCGATCCCACTCGAATGTTAGCGAAGTAATCGGTCCTGTGTCATAGATCGTGCTGAATAAGTCCGACAGGCTCCTAGGCGTCGTCACCGACAAACGGGTTGGTCCTTCGTTCCCAGCCGAAGTTGGAGGTCGCGCCGTGGCCGGGCACGAAAACGACGTCGTCGCCGAGCGGCCACAGCTTGCCGCGTATGGACCGGATCAGTGCAGCGTAATCACCGCGCTCGAAGTCGGTGCGGCCGATGGCGCCCTTGAACAAGACATCGCCGACAAAGGCGATCCGCGCGTTACGCTGGAAGAAGACCACATGGCCCGGCGTGTGACCGGGGCAATGCAGGACTTCGAACGTCACCTTGCCGATCGTTACCGTGTCGCCATCGACTAGCCAACGTCCAGGGTGAAAGGCCTCGATATGGGGAAAACCATATAGGGCGCTTTGCTGCGGCAGGGCATCGAGCAGGAAGGCATCGTCCCGGTTTGGCCCCTCGATTGGGATGTTCAAGCGGGCCGCTAACACCCCGGCGGCGCCAACGTGGTCGAGGTGGCCGTGGGTGAGTAGCAGCCTTTCCAGGGTCAGGCCGCGTTGTTCGACTGCCGCCAACAGCCGCTCCGGTTCGCCGCCTGGGTCGATCAGGGCGGCACGGCGGGTCGCCTGGCACCAGACCAGTGAGCAGTTTTGCTGGAACGGCGTGACCGGGATGATGACCTGTTTCATGTCCGGCGGGTGCGGCGCCGGGTGATCATAGGCCGGTGGCCTTGCGCACCGCCCGCATGAAATGCTCGGCGCTGGCGGGCATGGCGACCTTGCCGGCCTGGATGTCGCGGGCGTTGACTTCCTTACCGTAGAAATTGACATCGGTTTCGTGGTCGATATCCAACTGCGCGCCTTCCAGCGAGACCCCGGCGAACAGGCCGCGGCTGCGCGAATAGGAGACAATCTCGGCGTTCAATTCGACATCGGTTGCGGCTTCGCCCCGGCGGCCGATGGGGCCTGCGGCGACTGCGGCATCCGCGCCCAGGGTGAATTTGCCATGGAGTAATCCATCGACGCTGCGCCGGGTCTTGAATACCAGCACCACGTCCGTCGATTGGGCGCCAATCTGCCAGCCGACACTGCCGGCCATGAGCTTGATGAAGATGGGTTGACTCCAGCGGCCTTCGCTGTCATGGACGGTCATGACGCCGCGGCCATAGCTGCCGCCGATGACAAAACCAGCCTTGATGACGCCTGGAATTACGGCGATGCCCTGGGCGTTGCGCAACAACGCGGGTGGAATTTCCTGTTCCGGCAGGCTCAAGGTCTTGGCCAGTATGTCGGTCGCGGCATCCAGCCGGTCGACTGGATCGTTTTCGATGGCCCGGGCGCCAGTGGCGAGCAGACTCAGGCTCAACCAGGCTATGAGGTGAGCGTAGCGGCGCATGGGAACTCCTTGTAATCGGGTGGGTAGTCCCGGTTAGGCATGGTTGTGCCGGATTGGTTTCCGATCAGACCATGGCAGGGTAGTCGGTGTAACCCTTTTCGGCGCCGCCGTAAAAAGTGGTTGGGTCGGCCGCGTTGAGCGGTGCGCCTGCCTTGAAGCGGGCGACCAGGTCCGGGTTGGCGATATACGGCACACCGAAGGCGACCAGATCGGCCTGGCGGGTTTTGACGGCAGTATTGGCCGCCTCGTGGTCATAGCCGTGGTTGGTCATGTAGATGCCTCGCCACAGTGTGCGCAGGGACCGGGGGTCAAAATAAGGACCGGCCGCGCCGGGGGCGGTGATGCCCAGATTGGTGACATGCAGATAGGCCAGGCCGTAATCGTTCAGTCGCTCGACGAACTGGCTGAAGGCGCCTTGCGGGTCGGAATCGCGCATGTCGTTGACGGGTTGGACCGGCGATAGCCGGACGCCGACCCGGTCTGCACCTACCGCGCTACAGACCGTATCCAATACCTCCAGCAGCAGGCGGCTGCGATTCGCCACGCTGCCGCCGTAGGCATCGGTCCGGCGATTGCTGCCGTCGCGCAGGAATTCGTCGAGCAGATAGCCGTTGGCGGCGTGGACCTCGACCCCGTCGAAACCAGAGGCCAAGGCATTCTGGGCGGCAACGCGGTATTGCTTGACCAGCCCCGGCAGTTCGGCGGCATCCAGGGCGCGCGGCGTGACGAAGGCTTGTGGTCCTTGTGCAGTACGTACCTCGCCGGCTGGTCCGATGGCGGATGGCGCTACCGGCAAACCGCCTTCGGGTTGCATGCTGGGATGGGAAATACGGCCGACATGCCAGAGCTGACATACGATATGGCCGCCCAACTCATGCACCGCCTGAGTAATACGCGCCCAGCCGGCCATCTGCTCGCCGTTCCAGATGCCGGGTGTATCGAGGTAGCCGACGGCCTGGGGCGAGATGCAGGTGCCCTCGGAGATAATCAGCCCGGCTGTGGCGCGCTGGGCATAATACTTCGCCATCAAATCGGTCGGCACGCCGCCCAGTCCGGCGCGGGAGCGGGTCAATGGCGCCATGACGATACGGTTGGCGACGCGATAGGGGCCGAGTTGCAAGGAAGAAAAAAGGTCGCTCATGTCGTTTCCAGTCGGTTTAAATGAATCGCTTCGTTGCCAGCAGTATTGTGGCTTCAGGCTTGGCGATTGTGGCATCGATACGCTAGTCTAGCCAGCATCGATTAACGCCATGATTCGCCCGCCATGAACCCGCCCGATGCCTTGTTTTGTCTATCCAGCCATTGCCCGTACTGTCCGGCCATGTTGCAAATTCTGGCCGACCTGGTCAAGCGCGGTGTCCTGGGCCGTCTGGATATCGTCAACCTGGAGGCTCGTCCCGACGCCGCCCTGGAGTGGGGCGTGCGTACCGTGCCGTGGCTGCGGGTCGGGGCCTTGGTGCTGACCGGGCAGCGTAGTCAGGAGGAAATCACGAGGTTGATCGAACGGGCCGCCAGTCCGACCGGCATGGCCGACTACTTTCATGACCTGTTGCGTGATGGCGAATTGGCCCAGGTGCTGGCGACGGTCGGGCGCCATCCCGACAGCTTGGCCGCTTTGTTGCCCATCGTCGCCAATCCGGAGGCCAGTATCAATGTCCGTATCGGCGCCGGCGCGGTGTTCGAGGAGTTTAGCGGCCAGCCGCCAATGCGGGCGCTGACTGAACGTTTAGGTGAATTGACTGGCCATGCTGACGCCCGGGTCCGGGCCGACGCCTGCCATTATCTGGCTATGACCGGAGCAGCGGCTGCACGTGCCTATCTGACCCGACGCTTGCGGGATGACGACAGCGAAGTAAGGGAGATTGCGGCGGAGAGTCTGGAAACGCTGAATGCGGTACTGGCTGGAACGGCATCAACCGACCGGTTGGTCGGCTGACGCGCCTGAAACATTCCCGCTGCCGGTCGCCCGTCGGGAGTGTAATAAATTACTTCTTCTTGGCGCCGCCTTTCTTGGCGGCGACCTTGTCCTTGAACCCCTTGCCGGGCTTGAAGGCCGGAACGGTGGTGGCGGCGATCTTGATCGCTTCGCCGGTCTTGGGGTTCTTGCCGTTGCGGGCGGCGCGCTTGCGGGCCTCGAAGGTGCCGAAGCCGATCACGGCCACGGTGTCGCGCTTGGCGACGGTTTCGGTAATAACCGCCAGCACGGCCTCGACAGCGCGTCCGGCGGCGGTTTTGGTCATTTCGGTCTTGGCGGCAACGGCATCGATCAGTTCAGATTTGTTCATGGTGTCTCCTTGGGGTGGGTGAAAAGCCGGTTAATCATAGCAACCTCGGGCAGTAACATGCACCAAGATTAATTTACCACCAAATAAATGTGTTTGGCTTGCGTTGCAGTTTCGTATCAACAAAAAGATCGAAGTTTGTTTCCGTACATGATGATCGAATTTGGTCAGCTATCCAGTTTCGCTTCCTTTAGCTTGCGGTACAGGGTGCGCTCGCTCAGGCCCAGGCGGCTGGCCAGGACGCTGCGGTCAGCGCCGTTTTGTGCCAGCGCCCAGCGCAGATAGCGGCGCTGTGCCTCGGCTAATGAAACGATGGCATCGTCATCTTTTGCTTGTGACGCGCGATCCACCGCGCCGATTCCTTCAGGCAGGTGTTCGGGCAGGATCATGTCGCCATCGGCCAGCAAGGCGGCTCGCTCCAACAGGTTGCGCAATTCGCGCACGTTACCGGGAAAGTCATAGCCGACCAGGTGGGCCAGGACCTCGGGATGCAGGCGCAGTTCCTGTTTGCCCAACCGCGTGAGCAGCGATTCAGTCAGCAACGGAATATCCTCCCGCCGTTCCCTGAGGGGTGGGATGGCGATCGGGAAGGTGCTGATGCGGTAGTAAAGGTCGCTGCGGAAGGCGCCGCTATCCACCATCGCCTTGACGTCCCGGTGGGTCGCCAGCACCAGGCGGAAATCGGCATGTAGCGGCTCCACGCCGCCGACGCGGCGGTAGACGCCCGATTCGATCAGGCGCAGCAGCTTCACCTGTAGGCATAAGGGCATGTCGCCGATTTCGTCGAAGAACAGGGTGCCGCCCGTGGCCGCCTCGACCAGGCCAATCTTGCGCTCGATGGCGCCGGTGAAGGAGCCTTTTTCATGGCCGAATAGTTCGCTGCCGAACAGGGTTTCGGTCATGCTGACGCAATCCACGGCAACAAATGGACCCTTGGCCCGCCGGCTCATCTCATGCAGTGCCTGAGCCGCCAGTTCCTTGCCGGTGCCGGACTCGCCCAGCAACAGCACCGTCGAATCGGACGAGGTCACCCGCTTGAGCAGTGCCAGCATACGGTTGAAGCCCGGCGAGCAGCCCACCAGGCCATACGAGGAAGGCTGGCGATGGGCACGCTTCACCACGTTCATGGTTTCGACGAAAAACAAGACGCGGCCCTTGTGGCCCTTTATTGGCGCTACTTCGACGTCCACGTGCTCGGGGCCGTGAGGCGTGTGATGGATGTGCAGCGCCCGGCAGGTCTCTCCGGTCTCACGGCATAGTTTGAGCGGGCAACTCTCGCCCGACAGATCGCACGGTACGGCCGAGTGGTGGGAAATCTCGTGGCAAAAGTGGCCGGCCGCTTGATCGGGCGCCCCGAACTGATCTCGATAGGCCTTGTTTACCGCCAGCACCCGGTAATCGGCGCCAATGAATACCCGTGGCTCGGCCAGCGTATCGGCCAGCGATACCATCTGTGGCAATAGTTCGAGGACGGCGGTTCCCATCGTGGTTTACCTTTCAAGTGCTGCCAATTATTGCATATAGGTGGTTAGACAACTGCCAGATATGACATCCATGGCCAACCTTATCCACCTTAGCGGGCTTCGGATTCATCGCCAGGCCCGCTCTGTCTGTGATTTTGAGTGGTGGCACGATGATTGCATACCACTACGTCACGCCGGCGCAATGGAGCGCGGCAAACCCAAACTCATTAATAGATTCAGCACCGAGCAAGAAGGAGACGGTAGACCATGACCTGGAAATTTCCCGACTTTTCCCGACGTACCTTTCTCAAGATAACGGGAACGGGTGTCGCCGGCCTGACCATGCTTAAGTCGATCGACGTGTTGAGCAAGACCGGAAGCCCGCGGGCTAAGGCTGGCGCTGGCGGACCGTCTGAGGAAATCACCTACAGCATCTGCAACTTCTGCTCATCCTTGTGCAATATCCGGGTCACCACCCGAACCGAGAATGACATCAAGCGCATCATCAAGCTCGACGGCAACCCCAATTCGACGCTCAATCGCGGCAAGATTTGCGCCCGCGGCCAGTCCGGTCTGCGCCAGACCTATGACACCGATCGCTTCAAGACGCCGCTGATCCGGGTCGAGGGCAGCAAGCGCGGCGAGGCCAAGTTCCGCCCCGCCAGTTGGGAAGAGGCCTATGCCTACATCGCCAAGCGGAACAAGGAGGCCAATATCCAGCCCTGGGAATGGACCATGGTGGGCGGCTGGACCTCCTGCGTGTTCTATATGAATTGGGCGGTGCCGTTCGCGCTCACCAACGGCATCCCGAATATCATCGCCTCGCCGATGCAGCACTGCGTCACCACCGGCCACCTGGGCACCGATTCGGTGACCGGCAACTTCAATATCCACGACGAGGTGCTGCCCGATTTCGACAACGCCAAGTACATCCTGTTCGTGGCCAATAACGCCTCCATCGGCGCGGTATCCACCTGTCGCATGGTGCGTTTTGCCGCCGGCCGCAAGAACGGCGCCAAGGTGGTGGCGCTGGATTCGCGCCAGTCCGAGACGGCGGCCAAGGCCGACGAATGGATCGCCACCCGGCCGGGCACCGACCTCGATTTCTGCCTGGCGATGCTCAAGACCATGCTGGACGAGAAGCTCTACGACGCCGACTTCCTGCGCCAGCATTCCAACATGCCTTTCCTGTCCTACCGGGACGCCGAGGGGCAGTGGCAGTTGGCCCTGGATGCCAAGGGCCAGCCTAGGGTGGTGCAAGAGCGCAGTTCGGAGATACGCGCCTTACCCGCTTACACCAACGACAACGGCCTGGATGCGCAAGGCCGGCCCTGCTATCCGGCACTCCACACCCCCGCCGGCTTGACCCTGGATGGCCATCGGGTGATGACCGTGCTGGAGGCGCAACTGGAGGAAATCCGGGCCTGTACCCCGGAGTGGGCGGAGAATTCGACCGGCATCCCCGCCGCCACCATCCTGCGCATCGCGCGGGAGTTCGGTAGCTCGCGCCCCTCGATCATCGATCCGGGCTGGCACGGCGCCCGCTATGGCAATATGATGATGCTGCGCCGGGTGCAGGCCATGATCCAGGCGCTTACCGGCGGCATCGACAAGCCCGGCGGCTGGATCATGAGCGGCGAGCTGCACCGCAAACAGGCCGAGGTTATCAAGGCCAAAGCGGAAGGCACGGCCGGCGGGCCGCCGCTCACCACACTGGCAGGGATGCCATTCGCCAAGCTGGTCATCGACGTGTTCTCAAAAGGCAGCAACTTCGGCCACGGCAAGCCCGGCTGGGCCTGGGCCTTCGCCGCCCAGGAGCGCAAGGCCGGTCGGCCTTGGGTCATGCTGCCGGTACTGGCCGACACCGGCCTCAAGGAATCGGTCGAGGGTACGCTCAATTATCAGGGCGAGCCTTACGCCACGCGCGCCATCCTCATCAATGCCGCCAATCCGGTGCGTCACTACTACCCGGATTCGCGCTGGAAGGAAATCCTCGCCCACAAGAACGTGGCGCTGGTGGTGGCCATCGATGTGCTGCCGTCCGACACCACTATGTATGCCGACGTGATACTACCCAACTCCACCTACCTGGAACGAGGCGAACCCAACGTCTACGGCAATGGCGTGAATCACGACCTGACCCTGGTAACCCGCTATCCGGCGATCGCGCCGCTGTATGACACGCGCGAGATGCCGGACATCCTGCTCAAGATTACCAACATCCTGTCCGGCAAGGATGATGCCTTCATGGATACCATCGAAAAGCTCACTGGCATGAACGCGGCCTCGGTCAGGGAGAAGATGGCGAAGAAGATCAAGGACGGCGTGAAAAGTCCCTTCTCGGCCGCCTGCCGCGAGGTCGCCTTCGATATGGCCGCCAAGGAGGCGGGCATCACCGCGCCGCAGCTCGATGCCGCGTTCAGGCAGAAGGGCGTCTACCTAGTCGAGTCCAAAGATCGCCTGCTGGAACGCGCTGCCATGCCGCGTAAGTTGCCCATGCCCACGGACAGCGGCCGGGTGGAGTTCTACTCCGGCCTGTTCGACGGTCTGCGCAAGATGGGCGGCACGGCGCCGAACTTCAGCGTGCTGGCCACCCACATCCCGGCCGAGTGCCGACCGGGCGCCACCAGCATCCTGGCCGACGACGAGTTCTACTTTACCTATGGCAAGGCGCCCACGGTGTCCTACGCCTCCACCAACAGCAACAACCCGGTGCTGGCAGCCATCAATCAATTCAAGAAGGACATCTACACCACCGCCTGGATCCATCCGGCCCGCGCGTCCTATCTGGGCATTGTCGACGGCGACCCCATCCGCATCACCAACAGCCTCACCGGCCAGGCCGCTGACGGTCACGCTCATGTCACACGGCTGATCCACCGGGAAGCCATGTTCCTGTATTCCTGTTTCGGCGCCGAGAACCCGGCCCTGACCCGCTCAGTCGGGGTCGGTACCGCCACCAGCAAGCTGATCCCGTACTCAGTCGAGCCGGTGGTAGCAGGTTTCCGTTCCCAGGAATTCACCGTGCGCATCAAGAAAATTACGCAGAAGAAAGGAGCCACGACATGACACGCTATGCCATGGTCATAGACTTGAACACCTGTGTCGGCTGCAACGCCTGTATGGCCGCTTGCGCCATGGAAAACCAGACGCCGGTATGGAAGAACAAATGGCGCACCTATGTGCATGACAAGGAGATCGGCATGGCCGAGCAGGTGCGCCGGCGCTTCTTCCCGCGCCTGTGCAACCACTGTTCCAACCCGCCCTGCATGACGGTCTGTCCGACCGGTGCGACCTATCAGCGAGCGGACGGCATCGTCATGATCGATCCGGAGCGCTGCATGGGTTGCCGCGCCTGCGCCATGGCCTGTCCCTACGACGCCCGCTACGAGGTGTCCTATCACGACATCAAGGAAGGCCGCGCCTTTTATGGCGAGGAGGAACTACAGCGCGACTCGCCCGGCATGGACAAATGTTCGTTCTGCGCCCATCGGGTGGACAAGGGCCTGAAGCCGGCCTGCGTCGAGACCTGCGTCGGCTCGGCCCGCCTGTTCGGCGACCTGGACGACCCCAACGACCCGGTGGCGCAAGTGGTGGCCAGCGGCGCGGCGCAGCCTCTGATGGCCTATCTGGGCACCCGGCCCAATGTCTATTACATCAACGATATGAAGCGAAGGGGCTGACATGGAAACCATGACCTATTCGACCCAGGATATCTGGACCTGGTGGCTGGCCGCCTACTTGTATTTCGGCGGTCTCGGGGCGGCGACGCTGTCCATCACCTTTCTCACCGACATGTACTGCCGGGCCAACCCGCGCCTGGTGCTCTGGGGCGCCATCTCTGGCGTGGGGATGCTGGCCTTGAGCTCACTGGTGCTGTTCGGCCACCTGCTGCACCACGTCGCGGTGATCTACGTGATTAACCCCATGGTGTTGTTTCAAGAGCCGCAGGCCTGGATCGCCTGGGGCACCCAGTTCATCCTGTGGATGATGGTCTGGGGCACGCTCTACGCCGTGCCTTACATGCGCGAGTCGCCGGCGTTCCTGCGCTTGCCGCTGCTGGGGACGTTGCTGCAGACCCGGTTCGCAATCTGGTTGTCCGGCTGCTGCCAAAAACGGCGACGCATCGTCGGCTGGCTCGCCACCATCAACGGCATCGGCACCGCGGTATATACCGGCTTGGTGATCCAGTCCTTCCCCGCCGTGGCGCTTTGGCACAATCCGGGCGTCCCCCTGCTGTTCACCGTGTCGGCCTTTTCGACCGCGTTTGCCTATCTGCTGATTGTGCTGTACCTGGGCAAACCCAGCGAGCATCACGAGCTACTGACCCGCCGCTATGAGCTGTTCGACCTGATCCTGATCGCCACCGAGCTGGTGATCCTGTTCTCGTTCTTCAACTACACCCTGTCCGGGTCTGAATCGGGCTACCGCTCGGCGCAATTGCTGTGGCACGACATGGGTTGGCTGGTTGGCTTCATGGGCCTTGGCCTGATCGTGCCTTTCCTGCTGAACCTCAAGGGCGTGGTAAAAGGTTGGAGCACCAGCATCCCCACCATAGCGGCCTCGGTCTTGGTGCTTATCGGCGGCTATCTACTGCGTCACTACTTCATGTACACGGGCGTCTATGCCTACCCGTGGTGAACGCCTGCGCTTCCTTGCCGGCTTGCTGGCGGCGCCCAACGAAGGCGCCCTGGCGATACTCGGCGAGTTGACCGGTGGTTTCCCCTGGCTGGCGGATGCGCAGCGCGAGCTGGCGGCGATGGCCCTGGATGAATGGCAGGCGGAACACGGCCGGCTGTTCATCAACGGCCATCCCCATACGCCGTGCCTGCCTTTTCAGTCGGCGCAACTGGACCGCATGATGCCCGGACCGTCAACCGCCGCGGTCGCCACCTTCTACCGTGACTTGGGCCTGGCGGCGGACGATGTCGCGCCCGACTACCTGGGCGCAATGCTCGAATGCGCCGCCTACCTTGCCGAGACGCCCCAAGCGCAGGAAAAGGAACGGGCCATCTGGAGCGAGCACCTGCTGCGCTGGCTGCCGCGCTACGCCGAGACCTTACAGAGCGAAAGCCGGCTTCAACTCTATCGCGGCCTGGGCGGCGAGCTGACCGCCCTGTGCCGTGAAACCGGCCATGTCTGAGTGGCAGCTCGGCAGCTTCGCAGGGCTGGACGACCGGGCCCTGGCAGAGGCCGTGGTCGCCCGCTTCCAAGCCATCCGCGACGACAACTTTACCGACAACCCGGACATCAACCCTACGCTCGGCATCGAGGTGCGCGCGCTGCGCCGGCTGGACGGCTGGCGCATCTTTCTGATCCTCACACCCTGGATGCTGGCGCGCATCTTCCTGGCCGAGCGTGATCCGGGTATGACTATCGCCCGCGAATGGCAAGCCGCAGCACGGACCGATGCGCCTTATGTGGTGATTGGCCCGGCCCTAAAGCTGACCCTTGTCGGCGGTGACCAACTAGCCCACCTCAACTATGACCGTTCATTGGGCCATTACCTCGTTCAGCCGCTGGTGCAAACGATGGACAAATTCACTTCCGCCGATGCCGTGTTCCAGGCCTGGAACGAGGTCATCGCCACCCGCCAGCGGGTGATGGAAGAACAACAACGGGACTGCCCGTGGCAGAGGGAACTGTCACGGCGCGAGTTCTTCACCCGCTTCCCTGGACGAAAGGCCTGAAGTGGCGTGGACGTTGTGCTGGCCATAGAAAACACCCCGGATCGAAAAATATAGTTGCCTTGATGCGTTGCCGTATATAGAATCCGCACCTCTTTAGGCGCGTAGCTCAGCTGGTTAGAGCATCACCTTGACATGGTGGGGGTCGTTGGTTCGAGTCCAATCGCGCCTACCAGCATTTTGAAAGCCAGGCCCAGCCTGGCTTTCTTTATTTGTGGGGTTAGTGACATGCTTGTCATCCGTCTTCCCGATGGTTCCGAGCGCACGTTTGCCGCGCCGGTCACCGTGGCCCAGGTGGCGGCCGATATCGGCGCCGGTCTGGCTCGCGCCACACTGGCTGGCAAGGTTAACGGCCAACTGGTCGATGCCGCCTTCCTGATCGAGCACGATAGTGAGTTGGCCATTGTTACCGACAAGGTTGCCGATGGTCTCGATCTGATTCGTCATTCCACCGCTCACCTTATGGCCTACGCGGTGAAGCAACTGTTCCCCGAGGCACAGGCGACCATCGGCCCGGTGATCGAGGACGGTTTTTATTACGACTTTGCCTTCAAGCGCCCCTTTACCCCGGAAGACCTGGCGGCCATCGAGAAACGCATGGCCGAACTTGCCAAGCAAGACATCCCAATCACCCGCGAGGAATGGGATCGCGACGCCGCAGTCAAGTTCTTCGAGTCGATCGGCGAGCGGTACAAGGCCGAGATCATCGGCGCCATTCCGGCCGGTCAGACCATTTCGTTGTACCGCGAGGGCGCCTTCGTTGACCTCTGCCGCGGCCCGCATGTGCCATCGACCGGCAAGCTCAAGGTCTTCAAGCTGATGAAGGTGGCCGGCGCCTATTGGCGTGGCGACTCGAAGAACGAGATGCTGCAACGCGTCTATGGCACCGCCTGGGCGAACAAGGATGATCTGGCCGCCTATCTGCACCGTCTGGAAGAGGCGGAGAAGCGCGATCACCGGCGGCTCGGCAAGCAGCTCGATCTGTTTCACTTGCAGGAAGAGTCGCCGGGGATGGTGTTCTGGCACCCGCACGGCTGGACACTCTGGCAGGAGGTCGAACAGTACATGCGGGGCAAGTTCCGCGAGTATGGCTATGACGAGGTCAAGACCCCGACGATCATGGATAAGTCGCTGTGGGAGAAGTCCGGTCACTGGGAAAACTACCGCGAGAACATGTTCACTACCGCGTCTGAGAATCGTGATTACGCGGTGAAGCCGATGAACTGTCCCGGCCATGTGCAGATTTTCAACCATGGTCTGCGATCCTACCGTGATCTGCCGCTGCGCCTGGCTGAGTTCGGTTCCTGTCACCGCAACGAGCCGTCCGGCGCTCTGCACGGACTGATGCGGGTGCGCGCCTTTGTCCAGGATGACGCTCACATCTTCTGTACCGAAGAGCAGATTCAGCCCGAGGTGTCGGCATTCATCAAGATGTTGCAGGTGGTCTATGCCGACTTCGGCTTTACCGATGTCCTGGTCAAGTTGTCGACCCGGCCAGATAAACGGGTCGGTTCCGACGAAACCTGGGACAAGGCTGAGGCCGGGCTGGCCGCCGCGCTCGACCAGAACGCGCTGAAGTATGACCTGCAACCGGGCGAGGGCGCCTTCTACGGTCCCAAGATCGAGTTCACCCTAAAGGACTCGATCGGTCGGCTGTGGCAGGTCGGTACCATCCAGCTCGACTTCAACCTGCCAGTGCGCCTGGGTGCGGAGTATGTCGCCGAGGACAACACCCGCAAGTCGCCGGTGATGCTGCACCGGGCCATCCTCGGTTCGCTGGAGCGCTTCATCGGCATCCTGATCGAGCATTACGCCGGCAACTTCCCGCTCTGGCTGTCGCCGGTGCAGGCAGTGGTGTTGAACATTAGCGAAGCTCAGACCGACTATGCCGTTCAGATAACTGAAGCGCTCAACAAACAAGGCTTCAGGGCGGTTTCGGACTTGAGAAACGAGAAGATTACCTATAAAATCCGCGAGCACTCGATGCAACGAGTTCCTTATCAACTGGTTATCGGCGACAAGGAACGCATGGAGAACAAGGTGGCTGTGCGCGTTCGAGGCGGTGAAGACCTTGGCCAGATGAGTCTGGACGAGTTTATTGCCCGCATGAAAGCTGAAATGCGGAATTGATTCGAAGCGTCGGCTGAACAGGGAGCGGAAAACCGCTCCCTAAGTTTTTTGAAGGGGATTTGAGCATCGCACTCGAAAAGGAAATGCGGATAAACGGCGAGATTGACGCGCCGCAGGTTCGTTTGGTGGCCGATGATGGCGAGCAGTTAGGCATCGTCGGTATTCGGGAAGCCTTGAGCAAGGCGGAGGAAGCCGAGCTCGATCTGGTGGAGATCGCCCCCTTGGCGGTTCCGCCGGTCTGTAAGGTCATGGATTATGGCAAGTACAAATACCATGAACAGAAGAAGCTGCATGAGGCGCGACTGAAGCAGAAGCAGGTCCAGGTCAAGGAAGTGAAGTTTCGTCCGGGCACGGACGAGAATGACTACCAGATCAAGCTGCGCAACATGACTCGTTTCCTTGACGATGGCGATAAGGTGAAAGTGACCCTGCGCTTTCGCGGCCGTGAGATGGCCCATCAGGAATTGGGCATGGTCCAGCTCAAACGAGCTGAGGCCGATCTGGCGGAGCTGGGCGTGGTTGAGCAGTTTCCCAGGCTGGAAGGCCGTCAGATGGTGATGGTGTTGGCCCCCAAGAAGAAGAAATGATGTAAGCGCGGTGAAAAAGCCGCGAAGATTTCAGAGGTTGGCGTTGCCTCTTGATGTTCAGCGCCGAATACGTGCTTTCAGGTTGATCAAGCGTCCCCGGTGGGGACCACCTGGCAGCATCAAATGAATGGAGCAATACATGCCCAAGATGAAGACCAAGAGCGGGGCGGCCAAACGCTTCCGCGTGCGTGGTAGCGGCAGCATCAAGCGTTCGCACGCCTATCGGCGCCACATCCTTACCAAAAAGACCACCAAGAGCAAGCGTAACCTGCGCGGCATGGAAACGATCGACGCGGCGGATATCGGCCGTGTTCGCGCCATGATGCCCTACGCATAAGGAGAAACGAAAATGCCTAGAGTTAAACGTGGTACTACTGCGCGCGCCAGCCACAAGAAGGTTTTAGCCGCAGCCAAGGGTTTTCGTGGCCGTCGCAACAACGTCTTTCGGGTCGCCAACGAAGCGGTGATGAAGGCCGGCCAATACGCTTATCGCGACCGCCGGCAAAAGAAGCGTCAGTTCCGTCAACTGTGGATCACCCGTATCAATGCCGCCGTGCGTGGCTTGGGTATGACCTACAGTCAGTTCATGAACGGCATGAAGAAGGCCGAAATCGACATCGATCGCAAGGTTCTGGCCGACATGGCCGTGTTCGATCAGGCCGCCTTCGCCAAGGTGGCGGAGCAGGCCAAGGCCAGCCTGGGCGTCTAATCGCGCACCAAGCCCCGGCGACATAAAGTCGCCAGAGAAGGGAGGCCTCTGGTGCCTCCCTTCGCATTTCCGGAAAGCGTTTCGGCATGAAACTGGAAGATACCCTGACACCCGATGATATTTTAGACTCGGCGCGGCGCGATTTTGCCGCCGCCGCCACGCTGCCGGCGCTGGAGCAGGCCAAGGCCCGATTCCTGGGCAAGAGCGGCGCCATTACCGAGCAGATGAAGGCTTTGGCTGGCCTGCCGCCCGAACAACGCAAGGAGGCAGGCGCCCGCATCAACCAGATCAAGGATCGGGTCGAGGCCTTGCTGAAAGCGCGCCGCGAGGCCATCCAAACCGAGGAACTCAGCCGCCAGTTGGCGGCCGAGTCGCTTGACGTTACCTTGCCTGGCCGCAGCCTTGGCCTGGGCGGCGCCCACCCGGTCAGCCTGACCCTGAAACGGATTGAGAAACTGTTCGCCTCGATCGGCTTCGAGGTCGCCGATGGTCCCGAGATCGAGACCGACTTCTACAATTTCACCGCCCTGAATATCCCGGAAAATCATCCGGCCAGGGCCATGCACGACACCTTTTATCTGGCCGACGGCAAGTTGCTGCGTACTCATACCTCGCCGGTGCAAGTGCATTACCTACAGGATAACCCGCCGCCCATACGCATCATTGCGCCCGGCCGGGTTTATCGTTGCGATTCCGACGTGACCCATACGCCCATGTTTCATCAGGTCGAAGGCTTGTGGGTGGACGAGACGGTCAGCTTCGCCGATCTGAAAGGCGTGCTGGCCGATTTCATGGTCAACTTCTTTGAGCGGGATAACTTGCCGGTGCGCTTCCGTCCGTCTTTCTTTCCCTTCACCGAGCCATCGGCTGAGATGGACATTGGCTGCGTCATCTGCGGCGGCGCCGGCTGCCGGGTCTGCTCGCATACCGGCTGGCTGGAGGTGCTCGGCTGCGGCATGGTGCATCCCAATGTCTTCGGCCATGTCGGTATCGATACCGAGCGCTGGCAGGGCTTTGCCTTCGGCCTGGGCGTCGAGCGCCTGGCGATGCTGCGCTATGGTGTTGACGATCTCAGGTTGTTCTTCGAGAACGACCTGCGCTTCCTGAAACAATTCGCTTAAGAGGGCCGCCATGCAATTCTCCGAAGCCTGGCTGCGCAGCCTGGTCAACCCCAAGCTGAATACCGCCGAACTCTGCCATCTGGTCACCATGGCCGGCCTAGAGGTTGAGGCCGTCGAAGCGGTCGCGCCGCCCTTCAGCCAGGTTGTGGTGGCTGAAATATTGACCGCCGAGCGGCATCCCGACGCCGACCGCCTTCAGGTCTGCACGGTTGATGTCGGCGCCACCGAGCCGCTTGCCATCGTCTGCGGCGCGGCCAATGCCCGCGCAGGTCTCAGGACCGCCTGCGCCATGATCGGCGCCGAGCTGCCCCACGATTTCAAGATCAAACAGGCCAAGGTACGCGGTGTCGCATCCTTCGGTATGCTCTGCTCGGCCAAGGAACTGGGCATCGCCGAGGCCGCCGATGGCGTCATGGAACTGCCGGCCGATGCGCCCGTGGGCATGGACCTGCGCGCCTATCTGGACCTGGACGACCAGCTCATCACCCTCAAACTGACCCCCAATCGGGGCGATTGTCTATCGGTTCAGGGTGCTGCCCGCGAGGTGGCGGCGATCTCGGGCACGGCGGCTCAGCCGGTCGATTGCACGCCAGTGGCGGCGACCATCGCCGATACCCTGGCCGTTAACATCGAGGTGCCAGATGCCTGCCCGATCTACTGTGGTCGGGTTATCAAGGGCATCGATCCGACGGCCCGGACGCCCGAATGGATGGCCCGCCGGCTGCAACGCAGCGGTGTTAGAACCCTCCATCCGGTGGTTGACGTGACCAACTATGTCCTGCTCGAACTGGGCCAGCCCATGCACGCCTTCGACCTGGCCAAGATCGCCGGCAGCATCCATGTGCGCCATGCCATCGCCGGTGAAAAGCTGGCCTTGCTGAATGATCAGACTATCGAGTTGACCCTCGGCTCCGTGGCCATTGCTGACCATAATGGGGCGCTGGCTCTGGCTGGCATCATGGGTGGCGCGACCAGCGCGGTGTCGACGGCCAGTACCGATATTTTTCTGGAGGCGGCCCACTTTACGCCGGCCGCCA
>PFGT01000107.1:27136-45520 GCA_002782005.1 Hydrogenophilales bacterium CG12_big_fil_rev_8_21_14_0_65_61_21
GGCCGCCATGGCCGGGCGGGCGCGCAGTTATAGCCTGTCGACCGATTCCTCGCACCGCTTCGAGCGCGGCGTCGACCCACTGTTACCGCCCCCGGCGATGGAACGAGCGACCCAGTTGATACTCGCTATTTGCGGCGGCCAGGCGGGGCCGGTCAGCAAGGTTGGCGGGGCGCCGGCCCAAGCCGTGGCCATTGCTTTCCGTCCGGAACGGGCGCGGCGTTTGCTCGGCATGGCCATTTCGGATGCCGAGATGAACGCTATATTTGACCATCTTGGCCTGGCCGTGGTCAGGCAGGGCGAGACGTGGCAGGTGAGTGCGCCCAGCTACCGGTTCGATCTGGCGGTGGAAGTCGACCTGATCGAGGAGATCGCCCGCATCAAGGGCTATGACAACATACCGGCTACTCGTCCGAAGGCCGCTGCGGCCATGCACCCACGGCCAGAACAGCAACGTGGCGCCGACGAATTCAAGACCAGGCTGATGGCTCTGGGTTATCAGGAAGTCGTCACCTACAGCTTTATCGACCCCAGACAGCAGCGTATGGCCATGCCCGACGCCGAGCCGATCGCCCTGGTCAACCCGATCGCCAGCCAGATGGGCGTGATGCGCGGCAGCTTGATTCCCGGCCTGCTGCAAACCCTGAGCTACAACCTCAACCGCGGACAGGAACGGTTGCGTATCTTCGAGCTGGGCCGCTGTTTTCTGAGTACCGAGCACGGTGCCCAGCCGATTCGGCTGGGTGGCCTGGCCTATGGCTCGGCGCATCCGGAACAGTGGGGCGAGCCGACCCGTGCCAATGATTTCTATGACCTCAAGGCCGACCTGGATGCCTTGCTCTGGCCTACCGTCGCCCACTATGAGCCGGGCGAGCACGCGGCGCTGCATCCCGGTCAAACCGCCCGCCTGATTCTGGATGGTCAAACCATCGGCTGGTTGGGCGCCTTGCATCCCAAGTGGGCAACCGAGTTGAATCTTAATCGTCCGGCCATCCTGTTCGAACTGGACTGGGCCAACCTGGCCGCCCGGCCATTGCCTCGTTATCGCGGCGTTTCCCGCTTCCCTGCTGTGCGCCGCGACATTGCGATACTGGTCGATAGCGGGCACTCAGTCGGCCAAATACTGGATACCGTGTACGCCAATATACCCAGGCTAGTTACTGACTTTGTCTTGTTCGACGTGTACCAGGGACAGGGCGTGCCAACAGACAAAAAAAGCCTTGCTTTCAAGATGTTGTTACAAGATACTGAGAAAACGCTTACGGATTCTGAGATCGAAGGCGCGGTGGCGGCGGTGCTGAACTTGCTGGCCGCGCGATTCGGTGCCGTATTGCGCGCTTAGTTAGTAGCGACCCTGAGACAAAACGATGACTATGACCCTGACCAAGGCCGAACTGGCCAGTCTTTTATTTGACAATGTTGGCCTGAATAAACGCGAAGCCAAGGAAATGGTGGAGTCTTTTTTCGAGGAGATTCGCGATGCACTGGAAAAGGGCGACAGCGTGAAATTATCTGGCTTTGGCAATTTCCAGTTGCGGGAAAAACCGCAACGCCCTGGCCGCAACCCAAAAACGGGCGAGGAAATGCCTATTTCCGCCCGGCGCGTGGTGACTTTCCACGCCAGCCAGAAACTCAAGGCCATGGTGGAAATGGTCCATGCCGGACCCACAGATCAACAGCAATAACCTGCCGCCCATCCCGCCCAAGCGTTACTTCACGATCGGCGAAGTAAGCGAATTGTGCGCGGTGCGGCCCCATGTGCTGCGCTATTGGGAGCAGGAGTTCAGCCAACTCAAGCCGGTCAAGCGACGCGGTAACCGGCGCTATTACCAGCACCACGAGGTTATGCTCATTCGGCGTATTCGCCAGTTACTTTATGAGGAAGGCTTCACCATCATCGGCGCCCGTAATCGACTCATGCAGGAAGGCGATGCCGGGACGCTGCCGATGCCGACATCGGTAACGCCCAAAGCAGAAGCAATATCCGCCGATCTGATCGCCATCAAGCGCGAGCTTGATGAAATCATCGCGCTGCTGAAATCCTGACCACTCCAACGTGACCACTCCAACGTTTCTTTTTCCTGCCTACACGGCTATAATTCGCCGCTCGTCGGGGCGTAGCGCAGCCTGGTAGCGCACCTGCATGGGGTGCAGGGGGCCGGAGGTTCAAATCCTCTCGCCCCGACCATTACAAACAGTGACTTACCAGGGTCATAAAGCATGAAAGCCAGCTAACCAAGCTGGCTTTTTTGTTTTTGATCCGCCTCTGTGGTGAGCTTCCCGCGAAATTTCGTCTTCCAAGAGATGGGGTATAACGCCCCGGTAAATCGGAAGGAGAAACGAAGTTGAAGAAGATACCGAAGCAGGAATACACCGCTGAGTTCAAGGAACTGTTGGTGAAACGCGTGAAGGCGGGCCAGCGCGTTGGAACCGTGGCCCGGGAACTGGGGCTGATCGAGCAGACGCTGCGCAATTGGGTAAAGGCGGCAGCGACCGGCAAGCTGAATGGGCCAGGCAGCAAGATGGTCACGCCGGAGCAGATGGAACTCTCCCAGGTGCGAGCGGAGAATATCCGGCTCAAGCGGGAGAACGAAATCCGGGCACGCCACAAGCGGCGCTTCAAGGCCACGACGGACTCTAAACACTCGCTGCCGGTGGCGCCGAACCTGCTGGCCAGGGACTTCACACCGGCGAAACAGAATCAGGTCTGGACCGCCGACATGACCTACATCTGGACCGACGAGGGCTGGCTCTATCTGGCCGTGGTCCTCGATCTGTTCAACAGGGAAGTCGCCGGCTGGTCGATCAAGCCACGAATGACAGCGGACATCGTGATTGCTGCGCTGACCATGGCGTGGTTCCGCAAGAAGCCCGCGCCGGGGCTGATCCATCACGCCGACCGGGGAAGCCAGTATGCGAGCCACGCCTTTCAGGCGCGGCTGGAAGAGTACGGGATGGTCTGCTCGATGAGCCGCAAGGGGAACTGCTGGGACAATGCCCCCTCGGAGAGCTTCTTCAACAGCTTGAAGAATGAGTGGGTGCATGGCACCCGCTACAGTACGCGGGCCGCAGCGGAGACCGAACGGTTCGACGACATCGAACCGTTCTACAACTGGACGAGCCCGAATTTGAATCCGCGGGACATTATTACTTTGCGCTAACAGGAAAAGACTGGGCCTGTGATGCCGGCTGGACATCGGATAAAATGGGCAGCCAGGATAAGCACATAACGACTGCCGATCTACATGCACGACAATCTAGTCGAAATTCGCGGGCTGCATTTTGCCTACGGCAGCCGGCCTATCCTGAGAGGTGTTGATCTAACTGCCCGCCGTGGCCAGGTCATCGCCATCATGGGGAGTTCCGGTTGCGGCAAGACTACCTTGTTGCGCCTGATCGGCGGTTCCATCCGTTCGACTCAGGGCAGCGTCGAGGTCGAGGGTCAGGATGTGGCCGGGTTGGACCAGAATGGCCTGTATCGCCTGCGCCGCCGGATGGGTATGTTGTTCCAGTTTGGCGCCCTGTTTACCGATATGTCGGTGTTCGACAATGTGGCCTTTCAGTTGCGCGAGCACACCAATTTGCCCGAGCCGATGATCCGCGATCTGGTGTTGATGAAGCTGAACGCGGTCGGTTTGCGCGGTGCCCATGACCTGATGCCGGCCGAACTCTCCGGCGGTATGGCCCGCCGGGTGGCCCTGGCGCGGGCCATCGCCCTCGACCCGATGCTGATTATGTATGACGAGCCCTTTGCCGGACTGGACCCGATCTCGCTCGGGGTGACCGGCAACCTGATCCGGCGTCTGACCGACACCCTGGGCTTGACCTCGATTGTGGTCACGCACGATGTTCAGGAGTCGCTGAAGATGGTCGATTACGTCTATTTCATCTCCGAGGGCGTGGTTGAGGCGCGGGGTACGGCGGCCGAGATCAAGTCTTCCGGCTTGCCTTTCGTGCATCAGTTCGTCCATGGCGAGGAGGACGGCCCGGTGCCTTTCCATTATCCAGCCGAGCCGTATGGCGTCGATTTGGGGCTGAATCATGCTTGATGGAGTGCGCAAACTGGGCCGCCAAACGATAGACGGCGTCTGGCGCCTGGGCGTGGCGATGAGGTTTTTCATGCTGACCCTGCTGCATTCGGGGATTTGCCTGCGCCGTCCGCAATTGGTCATACGCGAGATTTTTACCGCTGGGGTGTTGTCGCTCATTATCATTGTGATATCCGGCCTGTTCGTTGGCATGGTGCTGGGCTTGCAGGGCTATGAAACCTTGCAGAAATACGGTTCCGAATCGGCGCTGGGCTCTCTGGTGGCGCTGTCGTTGGTGCGCGAGCTGGGTCCGGTGCTGGCCGCGCTCTTGTTTGCCAGCCGGGCTGGCTCGGCGATCACTGCCGAGATTGGCTTGATGAAGGCGACGGAGCAGATCGCCGCCATGGAAATGATGGCGGTGGACCCCATCGCCCGAGTGGTGGCGCCCCGCTTCTGGGGCGCGCTGATCTCCATGCCCTTGTTGGCGGCGATGTTCTCGGCCATGGGAATATTCGGCGGCTATCTGGTTGGCGTGGTATTGATCGGCGTCGATGAGGGTTCGTTCTGGTCGCAGATGCAGGCGGCCGTGGATTTTCGCCAGGACATCCTCAACGGCGTTTTCAAGAGCGGGGTATTTGGCGTCGCGGTGACGGTCATCGCCCTGTTCGAGGGTTACGCTGCCCCGCCCACGGCGGAAGGTGTGTCGAGGGCGACGACCCGTACCGTGGTGACCTCCAGCCTGGCCATCCTGGCGCTGGATTTTGTGTTAACGGCATTTATGTTCCGTGGAGCTTGAAAAATGGAGCGGACTACTCTGGATTTGTGGGTCGGACTTTTCGTGTTGGCGGGCATCGGAGCCCTGGTGTTCCTGGCCCTCAAGGTAGGCAATGTCGGGGCCTTTGATACCAACAAGACCTATGCCATAACGGCCAATTTCAACAATATCGGCGGTTTGAAGGTGAAGGCGCCGGTCAAGAGCGCCGGCGTGGTGGTCGGCCGGGTGGCTGAAATCCGCTTCAACACCGCGGACTATGAAGCCGAAGTAGTGTTGAATATCGGTTCGGTCTACAAATTCCCCAAGGACACCAGCGCCGCGATCATGACCTCGGGCTTGCTCGGCGAGCAATACATCGCACTGGAAGCCGGCGCCGACGACAAGATGCTGGCCCAGGGCGATACCTTGAAGATTACCCAGGGTGCGGTGGTGCTGGAGAACCTCATCGGCCAATTCATCTATGGCAAATCCGGCGAGGCCGGCAAATCGGCTGCCCCGGCTCAGTAAGGATGTACCTATTTTCGCGAAGAACTGGCAGCCACCGGATCGGTCATACCGATACGATTAACGTCATCAAGGCAACAAGAACATGAAACGAACCTGGATTTATTTGTCACTCGCTCTGTCGCTGGTCTATTCCTTGCAGGTAGGGGCTGAAACGGCGCCGGATGTTCTGGCACGCAACACCAGTAATGAGGTGGTGCGCATCGTCAAGCAGGACCCGGATATCAAGAACGGTCAGGGCCGCAAGATCGATGCCTTGGTCGAGGCCAAGATACTGCCCCATTTCGACTTCGAGCAGATGACCCGGATGGCCGTGGCGCGCAACTGGAACAAGGCGACGCCCGAGCAGCAGGCCCGTCTGGTCCAGGAGTTCAGAACCTTGTTGGTGCATACCTATGCCGCGTCCATCGCCAGCGTCGCTGAGTACAGGATTGATTTCAAACCCTTGAAAATGGCGGCCGGCGATAGCGATGTCGTGGTCAACACCCAGGTCAGCAAGCAAGGCGCGGCGCCGGTCACCATCGACTATCGCATGGAGAAGCAAGGCTCAACCTGGAAGGTGTACGACGTGATGGTCGACAACGTCAGCCTGGTGACCGTCTATCGCGGCAGTTTCAACTCCGAAGTGCGGCGCTCCGGAATCGACGGCCTGATCCAGGCCCTGGCGCGCCGCAACAAGCCATTGGGCAGCTAGGCGTCATGCGGGTAGAGAACGGCATCGCCTATCTCGAAGGCGACCTGACCCTCGATCAGGCGGTGCGCTTCATGGAAGAGGGCGAGCGACTGCTGGCCGGCGGCGTGACGGTATTCGATCTGTCTGGCCTTGGCCAGGTAGACTCCGCCGCGCTCAGCCTGTTTCTCAACTGGCGCCGGTCGGCGCTGGCGCAGGGGCGGGCGATCGGGTTCAAGAACACCCCCGCCAGTCTCTTGAACTTGGCAAAGTTGTACGGTGTTGCTGAACTGGTCAATCTGATCTGATGCCTCCGGCGATACGCCTGCGCGCCCTGGATAAGCGCTACCCGGCCGTCCATGCCTTGCGCGCTGTCGATCTGGAGGTGGCCCAAGGTGATTTCTTTGCCTTACTGGGCCCGAACGGTGCCGGCAAGACCACGCTCATCAGCCTGCTGGCCGGACTGGCCAAACCTACCGGCGGCACGGCTGAAGTGATGGGCTTCGACGTGGTCCAGCACTATCGCGAGGCCAGAAGCCGTCTCGGTGTGGTACCGCAGGAGCTGGTCTACGATGCCTTTTTCACCGTTCGCGAGATGCTGCGTTTTCAATCTGGCTACTTCGGTCTTGCCCATAACGATGCCTGGATCGACGAATTGCTGGACAACCTCAGCCTGGCTGACAAGGCGAACACCTATACCCGCACCTTGTCCGGCGGCATGAAACGCCGTTTGTTGGTGGCTCAGGCCTTGGTCCATAAACCGCCGGTCATCGTTCTGGACGAGCCGACGGCCGGGGTCGATGTCGGCCTGCGGCAATCTCTATGGGCATTCATCCGTCGTCTCAACGGCGAGGGTCACACCATCATGCTGACCACCCATTACCTGGAAGAGGCCGAGGCCTTGTGCGAGCGCGTGGCCATGCTCAAGGACGGCCGGGTGGTTGCCCTGGATCGCACCGCCAACCTGCTCCGGACCGGCGCCGAGCGGCGTCTGGAGTTGCGGTTGACGCCGGCGGTATTGCCGGAATCATTGTCTGGACGGTTTATCGAGCGGCGGGGTGAGCGCTTCGCGTTGGCCTTGCCGGACTATACCGAGCTGGAGAATGTGTTGGCGGAACTGCGCCGGGCCGACATCCGGATCGAGGAAATGGAGTTGCGTCAGGCCGATCTGGAAGATGTCTTCATGAAACTGACTGGCCAGGGTACATGAGCGGCATGTACGGCTTTCGGACCTTGCTCTACAAGGAAATCCTTCGCTTCTGGAAGGTGCTGCTCCAGACCGTGATGGCGCCGGTGCTGACGGCCCTGTTGTACCTGCTGATCTTTGCCAATGTTCTGGGGTCGCATGTCCAGGTCTATCCGGGGGTGAGCTATACCGCCTTCCTGATGCCCGGCCTGGTGATGATGTCGATCTTGCAGAATGCCTTTGCCAACGGCTCATCCAGCCTCATTCAGTCGAAGATGAACGGCAATATCGTGTTCGTGTTGTTGCCCCCTATCTCCAATTTCGAGTTCTTTGCCGCTTATCTGATCGCCTCCATCGTCCGTGGTCTGGTCGTTGGTCTCGGCGTTTTGCTGGTGGGTCTATTGTTCACCGAACTTAATTTGGCCCATCCGCTCTGGGTGCTGGCCTTTGGTGTTCTAGCGAGCGCAGCCTTTGCCGCCGTGGGCATCGTCGCCGGCATCTGGGCCGATAAGTACGATCACCTGGCCGGGGTGCAGAATTTCTTCATCATGCCGCTGACCTTCCTGTCCGGGGTGTTCTATTCCATCCATGCGCTGCCGGCGTTCTGGCAAACGGTTTCCCATTACAACCCGGTATTTTTCATGATCGATGGTTTCCGCTACGGCTTTCATGGCGTTTCCGATGTCGATCCCTGGCTTTCACTGGCCGTGGTGCTGCCGGCGGCCCTGATTTTGTCCTGGATTGCTTTGCAGCTTATCCGGAGCGGCTATAAACTCCGCAGTTGATTCACTAAGCGAACATCATGACCACACCCCAGCAAATCGAGACCTTGATCCGGGCCGGGCTGCCCTGCGATCATCTCCATGTGGAGGGCGCCGATGGCCGGCATTTTCAGGCCATCATCGTCAGCGCCAAGTTCAGCGGTCTAATGCGGGTCGCGCAACATCAATTGGTCTATCGGGCCTTGGGCGACGCCATGGATAGCGACATTCATGCCTTGACCATGCGGACTTTGACCCCCGAGGAATGGCAGGCTGAGAATGGATAAGCTGGTCATCCAGGGCGGTCAGAGACTATCTGGCGAGGTAGCCATATCCGGGGCCAAGAATGCCGCTTTGCCCATCTTGTGCGGGGCCTTGTTGACCGCCGAGCCGCTGGAATTGAGTAATGTACCGGACCTTAACGACATCGCCACCATGCTCAAGCTGCTTGAGCGCATGGGGGTCAAGGTCAGCCGCGAGGGCGCCAATGTCATGCTCGACGCCTCCGGTTTGAGCGACCCGGTGGCGCCATATGAAATGGTCAAGACCATGCGGGCGTCGATCCTGGTGCTCGGTCCGCTGGTCGGCCGCTGCGGCGAGGCGCGGGTCTCCCTGCCCGGTGGCTGCGCTATCGGCGCCCGGCCGGTGGACCAACACATCAAGGGCTTGCAGGCCATGGGCGCCGAGGTCCTGGTGGAACACGGTTATGTCCACGCCAAGGCGAGCCGGCTGCAAGGCGCTCGACTGTTCACCGATATGGTGACCGTCACCGGCACCGAGAACCTGATGATGGCCGCCTGCCTGGCCAAGGGCGAAACGGTGATCGAAAATGCCGCGCGGGAACCCGAGGTGGTCGATCTGGCCCAGTGTCTGATCGCCATGGGCGCCCGGATCTCCGGCGCCGGCTCCGACGTCATTCACATCGAGGGCGTGGACCGGCTGCACGGCGCCCGGCATCGCATCATGCCGGACCGGATCGAGACCGGCACTTTCCTGTGCGCCACGGCGGCCACCGGCGGCGAGGTGAGGCTGATCGGGACCTCCACTGGCTATCTGGATGCGGTCATCGACAAGCTTTTGGACGCCGGTTGCGACATTGTCGGCGACATGACGGCGGCCGGCGAGGCCATCGTCATCCGCGCCAGCGGTCGACTCAAGGCGATGTCGCTGCGCACCTCGCCTTATCCGGCCTTTCCGACCGACATGCAGGCCCAGTTCATGGCCATCAATTGCATCGCCGATGGCACGGCCATCATCCGTGAGACGATCTTCGAGAACCGTTTCATGCACGCGGTCGAGCTGATCCGTCTGGGCGCCGACATCAAGATTGACGGCAATACCGCGGTAGTCAAAGGCGTGACCAATCTACAGGGTGCGACCGTCATGGCCACCGACCTGCGCGCCTCTGCCAGCCTGGTCATCGCCGGTTTGGTGGCCGAGGGCGAGACCCACGTGGAGCGCATTTACCATCTTGACCGGGGTTATCAACACATTGAAGACAAGCTGACCGCAATCGGCGCCCGCATCAGAAGAGAATCCGAATGACCCCTGGTATTGCCATTCCCCAAGTAACCCTGGCCCTATCCAAGGGCCGTATCTTCGAAGAGACCTTGCCGCTGCTGGCGGCGGCGGGCATCACCCCGAACGAGAACCCGGAGTCCTCGCGCAAGCTCATCATCGGCACCAACCGGCCGGATGTGCGCCTCATCATCGTCCGCGCCTCCGATGTGCCGACCTACGTCCAATATGGCGCGGCCGATCTGGGTATCGCCGGCAAGGACGTGCTGATCGAACATGGCGGCGATGGGCTGTACCAGCCGGTGGATCTCAACATTGCCAAGTGCCGCATGATGGTGGCTACGCCGCTCGGTTTCGACTACCCGTCTGCGGTGCGGCGCGGCGCTCGGTTACGGGTGGCGACCAAATATACCCAGACCGCTCGGCTGCATTTCGCCGCCAAGGGCGTCCATATCGATCTGATCAAGCTATACGGCTCCATGGAACTAGCGCCGCTGGTCGGCCTGTCCGACGTGATTGTCGATCTGGTCTCAACCGGCAATACCTTGAAGGCCAATAACCTGGTCGCGGTGGAAGAGGTCATGGCGATCAGCTCCCGTTTGGTGGTCAATCAGGCGGCGATGAAATTGAAACACGACCTCATCCAGCCCCTCATCAAGACCTTCCGCAAGGCCGCCCTGGCCTGATCCGGCCGGCTATAATCCCGCTTTAGTCACTTGAACCCTGGTGCCAACATGCCCGTCGCTATCACTCGCCTCGATTCCACTCAGCCGGACTTTCAGGCCGCACTGAAAAAACTACTCAGCTTCTCGTCCGAGACCGACCGCAACGTATCCCAGACAGTTGATGAAATACTGACCGCCGTGCGTACCTGCGGCGATGCCGCCGTGCTCGAATATACGGCTCGTTTCGATCGCCTGAAGGTCGATAGCATGACCGCGCTGGAACTGCCCAAGGCGCATCTCGAAGCGGCCCTCAAAGGCCTGCCTTCGACCCTCGAAAAGGCCCTGCGAGCGGCCGCCGAGCGGGTGCGTGTCTACCACGAAAGACAGCTTCAGCAGACCTGGACCTATACCGAGGCCGACGGCACGGTGCTGGGCCAGCAAGTGACCGCGCTCGACCGCGTCGGTCTTTACGTGCCCGGCGGCAAGGCGGCCTATCCCTCGTCGGTGCTGATGAACGCGGTCCCGGCCAAGGTGGCCGGGGTGAAGGAGCTCATCATGGTGGTGCCGACCCCGGATGGCATCCAGAACGAACTGGTGTTGGCCGCCGCAGCCGTCTCTGGCGTCGATCGGGTGTTCACCATTGGTGGCGCCCAGGCGGTTGGGGCCATGGCCTACGGCACCGAGACCGTGCCCCAGGTCGACAAGATCGTCGGTCCCGGCAACGCCTATGTGGCCGAGGCCAAGCGCCGGGTGTTCGGCATCGTCGGCATCGACATGATCGCCGGACCGTCGGAAATCCTTATCGTCTGCGACGGCAAGACCAACCCGGACTGGATTGCCATGGACCTGTTTTCGCAGGCCGAGCACGACGAGCTGGCCCAGTCCATCCTGATCTCGCCAGACGCGGTCTTCCTGGACGCGGTCCAGGTCAGTATCGCCAAATTGCTGCCGACCATGCCGCGCATCGATGTGATCCGCACCTCGATCGCCAATCGCGGCGGCCTGATCCAATGTCGCGACCTCGACGAGGCCGCCGAGATCGCCAACGCCATCGCCCCGGAACACCTGGAACTGTCGGTCGCCGACCCGGACGCCATGTTGCCCAAGATTCGCCACGCCGGCGCCATCTTCATGGGCCGCAACACCTGCGAGGCGCTGGGCGACTACTGCGCCGGCCCCAACCATGTGCTGCCCACCTCACGCACGGCGCGCTTCTCATCGCCGCTGGGGGTGTACGACTTCCAGAAACGTTCCAGTCTGATCCACGTCTCCGATGCCGGCGCCAAGACTTTGGGCGAGATCGCCGCCGCGCTGGCCTATGGTGAAGGCCTGCAAGCCCACGCCCGTTCGGCGGAATATCGTATGGAGGGCTGATCGGTCTTGTCGAGGTAATTCGCCTGGCCATTTGTATCAATTTTGTAATACCTGTGCTTACAGGTAGTATCTGTTGGACACGGTGCTAGGTTTCTTAGCTTCGTTTGGGGTACCCTTATTCAAGGCGGTGCGCCATGCTAGGCTACCGTTCAAAAATTAAGTGCACCACTTCGAAATTGAAACCACATGAGGGATTCATCATGAGCAAACTACTCAGAACCATCCTGGCGGCCTCGGCCGCCTTGGGCGCCCTGGCTATTTCCACGCCCAGCCAGGCGATGTCGACCTACGCCCGGCAGACCGGCCAGGCCTGTTCATCCTGCCACTTCCAGCATTACCCGTTGCTGAACGAGTTCGGCCGCGCCTTCAAGGCCGGCGGCTATACCATGGGCGGCAAGCAAGGCCTGATCGATGGCGCAGGGCTGTCGCTGCCGGACGTCCTGAATGCCGGTATCGTCACCAAAATCCGTTATCAGAAATCCAACGGACCGACGGTTGACGGTACCCACACCACCAACAACGGCGAATTGCAATTCCCCGATGAATTGCTCCTGGAGTTGGGCGGCCGTATCAGCGAAAACATCGGTTTTCAGGCCGATCTGAGTTTGAAAAATGGCGGCGGCGATGTCGTCGATGGCATGAAAATCCCCTTCATCTACGATGTGGCCGGGTTTAAGGCGGGGGTCGTTCCCTTCACCACGGCCGGCCAGGGCTCGGCCTACGGCTTCGAGTTGCTGAATACCGGAGCGGCGCGTGGACAACGGATGGTCGAAGCGCGCAAGACCTTTTCCGCGCAGCAATACGTGGGAATGGGCGGCACTGCGGCTGAAGGCTTCGCCTTTGTCGGCAGCAACTCTCAGTTCTTTGCCAACCTGAGCAAGTGGTCGCCGCGTAGTGTAGGCGATAGTTCAGGTTCCCCGAGCGCGACTTATTTCCGGGTCGCCGCCACACCCACCTATGGTGACTGGGACCTGGGTGTCGGCCTGCAATCCTGGAGCGGACACGCAACCAATGCGGGTGGTGCTTCCGTCAACACCAAGGCCTTTGCCTTGGATGGCCAGGCGCAGGGCAAGGTTGGCGCCATGCCGTTGGGTGTTTACCTGAGCTATGCCAAGGCCGATGCCACCAATGGCGGGACGCCGAATCTATTTAATAGCAACCCCAATGCCAAGAAGTCCGCCAATATCGCGGCCGAACTGGGCGTGCTGCCCGGCAAGGCGACCGTGACCCTGGCCTATCGCAATGGCGATAACGGCAAGGCTGCGCATAATGGCGACAATTCCTGGATGATCGGCGGTTCATATCAGATCGTGCAGAACGTGCAACTGCAACTGAACCACGAGATGTTCTCCGGCAGCGCCTACGACGGCACCCCGGCCAACGGTGACCAGTTGACCACCCTGATGCTGTTCGCTTCGTTCTAAGCATTGCCCCGGCTTTGTGCCGGGGACACCAAGATGTAACCGAGGGGAAGCCCGTCACGGGTTTCCCCCCACCAGGATTTCAATATGAATTCAAATAAAGGCCGCGAGCTTCATCGGCTCCGGGGTAAATTAATTCAGGTCGCATCGCTAGGCCTGGTCATGCTGGGTTTGGCCGCATGTTCGAGCCTGTCGTCCATCTCCATGCCGTCCTTCAGCCTGACCGCTGCACCGCTTAAACTGGATCTCACCGCCAATCCCACGGCCGGTCAGATTGTGCATAGCAAACGCCCAGTCGTTTTGAGCATCGCCAAATATATCGATGCCAGGGCAACCCCCAATTCGGAAAAAATCGGTGACATCAGCTCGGCAGTCAATGACATGCTGGGTACTGAGTTACTGTTGCAAGACGTGGCCGGCACTGTGACCGGCGCAATGGAAAATCAGCTCCGCGCCAGCGGCTACCAGACCATTGTGGATACCGGCAAGCCTGCCGCCAATGCCGATTTCACTCTATCCGGCGCGGTCAAGGAATTCAGCTTGGACATCGCTGGTCGCGACGCTGTCGCCATCGCCGTGGAAACCACGTTGCGCGATGCGCGCAACGGCAGCGTTCTCTGGTCTGGCGTGGTAACTGAAAGGGCGGACCGCTTCGCCGGCGTCACCGGCAATAGCCGTAATTCGATTACCCGTTACCTCAGCGCCGCCCTGGCCAAGGTCTCGGGTAAGACCCGCGACGCACTCAGCGAGGGCATCGTTCAGGCCAGGCCCGACCTGTTCTACCAAGCCGCGCCGGCACGCCAATCGACCCCAGGAGTCACCGTGTTGGTGGCGCCTCCCGAACCCGCGCCAACCCCCCAGGCAGTCCCGCCGAGTACCCACGGCATGACCACCGGCCGCTTGGCCCTAGCCACGATGCCGTCCCGCGCCAAGGTGTATCTGGCAGATGTCTATTACGGCCTGACACCCCTCACATTGGAACTGGAAGCTGGCATTTACACCCTGAATTTGAAACTCGATGGTTTCAAGACCGTGACCGAGAAGGTCTCGGTACGCAAGGGTGAAACCACGGAACTGGAAACGCGGTTCGAAAAATAACCATTGGCGGCTTCACGGGCGAAGCCGCCAGGAAGTAATGCCCGATGTCGGGTAGTTAGGCAGTACGATAAAAATCTCTCGCGCAACTATCGCCGCTCACTTTATGTGGGCGGTTTCTTTTTGTGCGATTAGCCGAGCCGTTCGGCCAGCGTCTTTTCCAGCTTGATCTGATCGACCGTAAAGTTGCGTATGCCTTCGGCTAGCTTCTCGGTGGCCATGGCGTCCTCGTTCAGCGCCCAGCGGAACTGGGTCTCGGTCATGGCTACCGGGCGGGGCAGAATGGCGCCGGTATAGTCCAGCCGGCGCGGCACAGGAGCGTCGCTGGTGGCCAGTTCGTCCATCAGTTTTGGACTGATGGTCAGCCGGTCGCAACCGGCCAAAGCCAATATCTCGCCGGTGTTGCGAAACGATGCGCCCATTACCGTGGTGGCGTAGCCGTGTTCCTTGAAATACTGGTAGATGGCCTGCACTGAGCGCACGCCGGGGTCGTCCTCGGGGGCAGGGCTGGCCTCGCCGCCGTGGGCGCGGCTCCAGTCGAAGATGCGACCGACGAAGGGCGAGATCAGGGTAACTCCGGCCTCGGCGCAGGCCACGGCCTGGCCGAAGCCGAACAGCAGGGTCAGGTTGCAGTGGATGCCTTCGCGTTCCAGAATTTCCCCGGCCCGGATGCCTTCCCAGGTGGAGGCAATCTTGATCAAGATGCGTTCGCGGCCAATGCCTGCTGCCTTATACATCTCGATCAGCCGGCGTGCCTTGGCGATGGTGGCGGCGGTGTCGAACGAGAGTCGAGCGTCGGCCTCGGTCGAGACCCGGCCGGGCACCCGTTTCAGTATCTCGACCCCGGCGTTTACCGCCAGCTTGTCGAGCGCGTCGGTTAATTGCTGTCGCCGGTCGCTGCTTTGGCCAAGCGCCCACGCCACAGCTTCGTCCAGCAGCGGCGCATAACGCGGCGAGGCGGCGGCCTTGAGCAACAGCGATGGGTTGGTGGTGGCATCTTCCGACTGGTGTTGGGCGATGGCCTCGATGTCACCAGTGTCGGCGACGATAGCGGTCATGGCCCGTAATTGTTCTAGCTGGTTGGGCATAGCGGGCTCCAGTATTTAGACAGAGAGGGCTTCCAGTGCGGCATGCTGTTCCATCCACTCGGATTCCAGTTGTTCCAGGTTTTTGGCTAGCGAGGCCTGTTCGAACGTGAGCTGTTTCAGTTCGTCCTTACGAGTATCGGCGTAGATTTCCGGGTCGGCAAGGTGTGCGTCGATCATGGCCTGGCGGGCGTTGTGCCGGGCCATCTGCTCTTCGAGTCGCTGGATGCGGGTCTCGACAGGTTTCTTTTGCGCCGCCAGACGTTGCCGGGCCTCGGCCTCCAGCCGTTTTTGTTCCTTCGATGGACGACGAGTGACCGATGGACAAGGTGATGAGTCTGGTTTTTCCGTTACCTTGTCACTCGTCACCTTGTTACCGATTCTCTTGAACAGCCAGTCGCGATAGTCATCCAGGTCGCCGTCAAACGGCCTCAGGCCGCCGTCGGCGACGATCATGAATTCGTCGCTGGTGGCGCGCAGCAGGTGGCGGTCATGCGAGACCAGGATCAAGGTGCCTTCAAACTGGGCCAGGGCGACGGTGAGCGCCTCGCGGGTTTCCAGGTCGAGGTGGTTGGTCGGTTCGTCGAGCAGCAGCAGGTTGGGCCGCTGCCAGACGATCAGGGCCAGCGCCAGCCGGGCCTTCTCGCCGCCGGATAATGGAGCAATGGCCGCAGTGGCCATCTCAGCGTTGAAATTGAAGCCGCCGAGGAAGTTGCGCAGCTCTTGTTCGCGCGTTCTGGGCGATAGTTTTGCCAGATGCCAGAGCGGCGACTGATCGTGGCGCAGCATTTCCAGTTGCTGCTGGGCGAAATAACCGATGACCAGACCCTTGCCGGCGACCAGCTTGCCTGACAGCGGCGGAATGTCACCGACCAGGGTCTTGATGAGGGTCGATTTGCCGGCGCCGTTGACACCCAATAGACCGATGCGCTGGCCGGCCTGTAGGTTGAGGTCGATGCCCGACAGGATGACCTTGTCGCCGTAGCCTGCTGCCACCCCTTCCAATACCAGCAGCGGATTCGGCGCCCGGTCCGGTTCGCCGAACTCGAACGAGAACGCGGCGGCGGCGTGGATGGGCGCCAGGTCTTCCATCTTGGCCAGCATCTTCATACGTGACTGAGCCTGCTTGGCCTTGCTCGCCTTGGATTTGAAGCGGTCGATGAAGGATTGCAGGTGGGCGCGCTCGCGCGACTGTTTCTCGAAGGCCGACTGGCCGAGGGCAAGGTAGATCGCGCGTTGCTTCTCGAAGCTGGAGTAGTTGCCGCCGTAGCGTTTCAGTTTTTTGCCATCAATATGCACGATCACGTTGACCACGCCGTCAAGAAAATCGCGGTCGTGCGAGATGACGATCAGGGTGCCGGGGTAGCGTTTCAGCCAGTCCTCCAGCCAGATGATGGCGTCCAGGTCGAGGTGGTTGGTCGGCTCGTCGAGCAGCAGCAGGTCGGACGGGCACATTAGCGCCTGGGCCAGGTTCAGACGCATCCGCCAGCCGCCGGAGAAGCTGGCCAGGGGCTGCCGCATCTGGTTGTTGGTGAACCCCAGACCGGTCAGCAACTGCTCGGCGCGGGCGCGCACGGTGTAGGCATCGGCATCCTGCAAGGCGCCGTGCAGCTCGCCGATCCGTAGACCGTCATGGGCCGCTTCGGCAACGGCCAGCTCGGCCTCCAGGCGGCGTAGGGTGGTATCGCCGTCGATGGCGTAGTCGAGCGCCGAGCGGTCCAGCGCTGGGGTTTCCTGGGCGACGTGGGCAATGCGCCAGGCGGCCGGAAAATCGACATCGCCGGCGTCGGCGTGGAGCTCATTACGCAACAGCGCGAATAGGCTCGATTTACCGGAGCCGTTGGCGCCGATCAGGCCGACCTTCTCACCCGGGTTCAGGGTCAGGTCGGCGGCTTCAATAAGCGGCTTGACGCCTCGGATGAGGGTGAGTTGGCTAAGACGGATCATCCTGGAGGGCTTTTTTTCTTCGGTGGTAAGAGGTCGGTGATGCTGCCCTCAGCCATCTCGGCGGCGAAGCAGATTGTCTCCGAAAGGGTCGGGTGGGCATGGATGGTGAGGGCAATATCCTCCGCCGTGGCGCCCATCTCGATGGCCAGCACTGCCTCGGCGAGCAACTCGCCGGCGTGGCTGCCGACGATGCCGGCGCCGATGACCCGGCCGCTGGCAGGGTCCATGATTAACTTGGTCAGGCCTTCGCTGCGGCCGAGCGACAGGGCGCGGCCACTGGCAATCCAGGGGAAGGCGCCTTTCTCGATGGCGATGCCCTTTTGCTTGGCTTCGGTTTCGGTCATGCCGACCCAGGCGATCTCGGGGTCGGTGTAGGCGACGGCTGGGATGACCTGGGCCTGGAACTCGACCTTATGGCCGGCGATGACCTCGGCGGCGATCTTGCCTTCATGCACCGCCTTGTGGGCCAACATGGGCTGGCCGACGATGTCGCCGATGGCGTAGATGTGCGGGACATTGGTCCGCATCTGTTTGTCCACCGTGATAAAGCCGCGCTCATCCACCGTTACCCCGGCCGCATCGGCGCCGATGGCTTGACCGTTTGGACGGCGGCCGATGGCCACCAGCACCCGGTCGAAGACCTCGATTTCGTTCTGGTCACCGGCTTGCAGGGTGACGTGGATGCCGTCCTTTTTTGCCGCCATGGCGGTAACGCCGGTGTTGAGCATGATCCGCTCGAAGCGCTTTTCCATCCGCTTGGCCAGCGGCCGGACCAGATCGAGGTCGCAGCCGAGAATGAGTTGGCCGCTGCGTTCGACCACGGTGACCTGGCTGCCCAGCGCATCGTACACCGTGCCCATCTCCAGGCCGATGATGCCGCCGCCGATGACCAGCAGACGCGCAGGCACGTCGGCCAGGGCGAGCGCGCCGGTGGAATTCATGACCCGTTCGTCATCGGGCTGGCAGGGCAGTTTGATGGCCTGTGAGCCGGCGGCGATGATGGCGTTATCGAAGCCGATGGTCTTGGTGCTGCCGTCCTCGGTAGTGACCGCCAAGGTGTTCGGGCCGGTAAACCGGGCGACGCCATGCACCACCGTGACCTTGCGCTGCTTGGCCAGTTGGCCTAGACCGCCGGTGAGTTTGCCCACCACGTCCTTGGTCTGCCACTCGCGCAACCGGTCCAAATCGACCTCTGGCTTGCCGAAGGTCACGCCGTGGGCGGCCATTTCTTCGGTCTCGGTAATCAGCTTGGCAGCGTGCAACAGCGCCTTGGACGGGATACAGCCGACGTTGAGGCAGACACCGCCGAGATTGGGATAGCGCTCGACCAGGACGACCTGTAGACCGAGGTCGGCGGC
>PFGT01000023.1 GCA_002782005.1 Hydrogenophilales bacterium CG12_big_fil_rev_8_21_14_0_65_61_21
GCATGACATTTTGGTGACGCAGAAGGGGCCGGATTCTACCCTCAAGGCCGCCGATACGAAAGCCGGTTTGCTGAAAAATTGTGCATGTTTTATGTACATAACAGACAAAGGATGGCGCGATCGAGCGGGATTGGGCATGATCGGCAGAAGATGAAAAAAACTGACTTGCCTGCCTTTGTTTTGACCTGGGCCTACCCCGCCTTACTGGGCGGCGTCACGGTGTTCGGCTTCGCGCCGTTTTATCTCTTTCCTATTCCCATCGTTGCCCTGGCGCTGTTTTACCGCAGCCTGGCCGGCCTGGGTCCGGGTGCGGCCTTTCGGCGCGGCCTTGCCTTCGGCCTAGGCTGGTTCCTGGCTGGCGTGTCCTGGGTCTACGTCAGTATGCACGATGTTGGTGAGCTGGGCCTGCCGCTGGCCGGGCTGGCGACCGTGCTGTTCGCCTCGGTGCTGGCCTTCTTCCCCGCCCTGGCCTGCGCCCTGGCGGCTCGCTGGCGAGCCGCCGGTCACACCGTTGCCCTGCTCGGGTTCCCGGCGTTGTGGGCGCTGGCCGAGTGGCTGCGTGGCTGGGTGTTCACCGGCCTGCCATGGCAGGCGCTGGGCTATTCGCAAGCGCCGTATGGGCCGCTGGCCGGTTACGCGCCGATCCTGGGGGTCTACGGCGTGTCCTGGCTAGCGGCCTTGTCGGCGGTCAGCATCGCCCGCTGGCGGCCTTGGCCGCTGGCGCTGGCGGCGGCGATCTGGGCGGCCGGATTGGGTCTGCAAACGGTGCAATGGACCCAACCCGCAGGCGAGCCGATCAGCGTCAGCCTGCTCCAGGGCAACGTCCCGCAGGACCTGAAGTTTCGTCCGGAACGCCTGGCGGCAACCCTGAAGCTATATGAAAAACTGACGGCCGATAGCGCCTCACGCCTGACCATCCTGCCGGAGACGGCCTTGCCGTTGTTCCGCGAGGACGTGCCGGTGGACTATCTCCGGCGCCTGGGCGACCATGCCAGGGCGCAGGGCGGCGACCTGCTCTATGGCGTGCCGGACCGGGATGCGGATGGCCGCTATTACAACAGCGTGGTGTCGATCGGCGGGTCGGTCACGCAAACCTACCGCAAGGTGCACCTGGTGCCGTTCGGCGAGTTCGTGCCGTTCGGTTTTCGGTGGCTGGTCGATGCCATGAAGGTGCCGCTGTCGGACTTCAGCCGGGGCCGGCCGAATCAGCCGCCGCTTGATGTCGCCGGTCAGCGGGTAGCCATGAACGTCTGTTACGAGGATGTCTTCGGCGAGGAGCTGATCCATGCCCTGCCGGCCGCGACGCTGATGGCCAACGTCAGCAACGACGCCTGGTTCGGCGACTCGTTCGCGCCCTGGCAACACTTGCAGATCGCCCAGATGCGGGCGCTGGAGACCGGCCGCTGGTGGCTCAAGGACAACAACACCGGCATCACCGCCGTGCTCGACCATAAGGGCCGGGTGGTGGCTAGTCTGAAACCGTTCACCACCGATGTACTACATAGCGAGGCGCACGGCATGACCGGCGCGACGCCGTTTGTCCACTGGGGTAATCGCGCGTTCCTGGCGCTGATGGGCCTCTGTCTGCTGACAGCCGTTGGGCTCAGCCGTCTGGCAAGATAAAATTCAGCCTGTTCGATTCACGAGGTAGATCGCGATGTCCGAGTCCGTCCTTGATCCCCCTTTACGCCTCACCCACCTGTCCCACGGCGGCGGCTGCGGTTGCAAGATCGCGCCGGCGGTGCTGGAGAAAATCCTGGCCGATACGCCGTTCGCGAAAGGCATCCTGAGCCAGTTTCCCGGCCTCATGGTAGGCATCGAGTCGGGCGACGACGCGGCGGTGTGGCGGCTCAACGACGAACAGGCCATCGTTGCCACCACCGATTTCTTCATGCCTATCGTCGACGACCCCTTCGTGTTCGGCCAGATCGCCGCCACCAATGCCTTATCCGATGTCTACGCCATGGGTGGCCGGCCGTTGTTTGCGCTGGCCCTGGTCGGTATGCCCATCGACAAACTGCCGCACGACACCATTCGTCAGATACTGGCGGGCGGCGCGGCGGCGGCGAAAGAGGCCGGCATCCCGATCGCCGGCGGTCACTCCATCGACTCGCAGGAGCCGATCTATGGCCTAGTGGCGATCGGCGTGGTGCACCCGGCCAGGGTCAAGAAGAACAACGCGGCGCGGCCCGGCGATGTGCTGATCCTGGGCAAGGGACTGGGGGTCGGTGTCTATTCGGCGGCGTTGAAGAAGGACGCCTTGCCGGCGGCGGGTTATGCGGCGATGGTGGCCTCGACCACCCAGCTCAACACGCCGGGCATCACCCTGGGCGAGCTGGACGGCGTCCATGCCATGACCGACGTGACCGGCTTCGGCCTCTTGGGCCACGCCCTGGAACTGGCGCGCGGCTCCGACCTGCGCGTCCGGGTGGCATTCGGCCGGCTGCCGGTATTGCCGGGCGTGGCGGCGCTGGCCCAGGCCGGCCTGGTCACCGGCGCCAGCGGCCGCAACTGGGCCAGCTACGGCGCCAGCGTGAATCTGTTCGCGGGGTGTCAGGACTGGCAGCAGGCGATACTCACCGACCCGCAGACCAGCGGCGGCTTGCTGGTAGCCTGCGCGGCCGATAAGGTCGAAGTGGTGCTGGATATTTTCCGCCGCCAGGGTTGCGCGCAGGCGGCGGTCATCGGCGAGTTGACGGCCGGCCAGCCCGGCATAACCGTAACCGCCTGAATCGGCCGATCAGCGGCCGTAGTTCGCGCCGCTGTTGCCGCCGCGCACCAGCATGACCGGATGCAAGGTCGCGCGGCCCTGGCCGTAGAAGGAATAGCCGGTCGAGAAATCGACGTACCAGGCGGTGTTTTGCTCAAGGTAGGTGGGCGTGCTGGACCAGACTATGGCCGACGGCGCGTTCGGGAATACGGCGCTGTTGATCGCTGGTCCGGTGCGGCATTCCTCGACCAGGGTGAACAATTCCTTGACGTTCGGCAAACGCCAGTCGTTGTTGCCGGCGTAAGCGGTCATGGCCTGGGTAAGCGCATCGGTCCATTTGAGGGTCAGGGCCGAGCCGGTGCAGGTCGCGCCATCCCAGGTCATGCCTTCGGCGCAGCGTTTCCACATCAGTTGCGTGCGGGTGTCGGTCACCGTGCCGTCGCCGTTGTCGATGTAGACGGCATCGGGATTGCGGGCCGGGATGGTGGTGTCGGTACAAGTCTCGGCCAGGGCAGGGCCGGCGAGCCCGCCGCCCAGCAGAATAAAGGCGGCGGTTTTCCGAAGGGTGAGGTTTTTCATGGTCGGTTCCTTGGCGATGGTTTTCGGCTTACGGTGCGCTACGCACCAGTAGCACGGCATAGTTGTTGTTGCGATAGCCATAGCTGGCCAGACCGTAGACGAAGCTGACATAGCGGGCGAGGTCGGCCTGCCCGGCATAGCCGGAACCGGACCAGTAGTTCAGGCTCAGCGTATTGGGGAAACTAGCGCTATCGATGGTCGGCGTGGTTGAGCCGAGCAGGGTCAGACCGACCAGTTCCTGCTGGTTGGGCAGCCGCCAGTCGGCGTGGCCGCACAGACCCTGAGCGTTGATGTCCTGAACATATTTTTCGGTGTCGCAGCGGCCGGCCTGGAAACAGGCGCCGCCCGCCTCGGTGCCCTTGTTGCCGCCGATGTTCGCACTGTTGAACCAGCTATAGGTCCAGCTCCGGTCCTGCAGGTTGGCGGGCGAGCGATGCGTCTTGACCTCCCAGGTCAGGCCGCTGACGTTGTCCTTGACGCAACTCCAAATCGTCCCCGCCGCTTCGGTGCCGTTATCGAGGCCCGAACCGTCAGTGGTCCAGGCCTGGTTCTGGATCGTCAGCGGCTGGCCATCGGCGCCCAACTTGGTAAAGTCGAAACCATAGGCGCCGGAGCCGGCCTTTGCCAAAACACCGACCGCCGCCGCCGCGTCGCGGCCGAGCTTGGCATCCTGCAAGGCGGGCTCGTCGCCTTTACAGGGCAGGTTGTTGCCGCCGGCGCCGTCGCCACAATAGGTCACGCCGGTGTCGTTGACCGGCGGAGTGGCCGCGTTCATGGCCGCCAGGCCGGTGCCGGCGGCGCCATTGTTGCTATAAACCGGCGTGTCCGAGGTGCTGGAGCTATTACAGCCACTCAACAAACCCGCGAGACAGACGGCGATAAGGATCGGCCGGTGCAACGCCAAGGGAAGATCGGGTATTTTTTTCACTGGAGTCACCAATTGAGTGTATACGCAAGCGCATCGTTAACCCGGCCTTCACCGGTAAGGTATCCATTTTACAACCGTAGAGTAGAAGAGGAATGCTCAGTCATGATCGTGCACTGGCGGCGCGCGCCAATGCACGGTGCGGGTCATCGGTTCCGGCTGCAGGGTGGCGTGGTAGATGGCGAAGCGCTCGGCCAGCAGGGTGTGGCTAGTTTCCAGCACGGTTTCCCAGCGGGCGATGTCCTGCACTACCAGATGGGCCGAGAGCAGCGGCTCGCCGGCCTTGACGCTCCAGACATGCAAATCATGCACCGAGGCCACGCCAGGCACGCCGGCCAGGGCCTGGCCGACCGCCTCCGGGTCGAGTTCAAACGGCGCGCCCTCCATCAGCCCGTGCAGCGCCTCGCGCAACAGGCGCAGGCTGGAGACCAGGATCAAGGCGCCGATGGCCAGCGACAGCAGCGGGTCGATCGGCATCCAGCCGGTGAAATAGATGACCAGGCCGGACAGCAGCGCCGCCACCGAACCGAGCAGATCGCCGATGACGTGCAAGAGCGCGGCGCGGGTATTGAGGTTCTTCTCGCCGCGCACCAGCAGCCAGGCCACCAGGAGGTTGATCGCCAGGCCGATGGCCGCCGTGGTCGAAACCGCCGCGCCCTGCACCGGCTGCGGCGCTTGTAGGCGCTCGACGGCGGTGACCGTGAGCCAGGCCACCAGGGCCAAGAGACCGAGGCTGTTGATCAGCGCGGCGATGAACTCGGCGCGACCCATGCCGTAGCTGTGCCGCAGCGTCGGCGGCCGGCGCGCCAGCCAGGCCGCAACAGCCGCCAGCGCCAGGGCAGCGGCGTCGTTGACCATGTGGCCGGCATCCGCCACCAGGGCCAGCGAGCCGGCCCATAGGCCGACACCGGCCTCGACCCCGGCGAAGAGCAGGGTGAGGCCGGTCGCCAGGATAAGGGTGGTACCAGCGCCGGTGTGATGGTGATGATTGTGGTCGTGGTTCATGGCCTATTTTCGCTTGGATTCGTCAAGTCCGACAGACTCCTGGTCATT
>PFGT01000003.1 GCA_002782005.1 Hydrogenophilales bacterium CG12_big_fil_rev_8_21_14_0_65_61_21
GCGATTCGCCCGCAAAATGGATTTATAGAGGTGACCTTACGTCAAACCGAACTCAGTGCAGGGGGTTACCCAATTGTTGGCTGAAAACCGACATGCCGGCGGCGGTGCACAATACCTGTTGCGTGTCGGGCCTGAAACAGGCGGAAAAATAGTGAACCGCTTGATTCGTCGCAGCGCCAAAGTGGTATCGCGTTTTAGCAGAGAGTAAAAGGGACGAACGATAATGGAATATTTCAAAGCGAATACCCGTGTCAGCTATTTATTGTTGGCGTTGTCATGTCTTTCTGTGGCCAGTCAGGCGAGTGCCGGTGAAGGGAAAAACCTGTCACCTGAGCAGCAGATGCTGACACCGCAGGACAATCTCGTCGTGCCAGCGCCCGCCGCGAAGAAATCACTGATATCTCCGCGGGTAGCGGCTGCCTCCGGCAAAGCGGCTGCGACCAAACCGCGATCGCCCGCCGCGATGTTAGCTCCCGCATTGGCGCCGTCCACACCGGCTCGACATGCGATAAAACACAAAACGCTCACCATTGGCGGGCGTGGTTTGTTGTCGGGTTCTCGACCCGAATCAAGGCAAGCACCGGCGACTCAGTCGCGGGCTATGCCCAGCCTGCCATCGGTGCCGGTTCATCGCCCACCGGCCCTTGCGCCCGCGCGGTTGAATCCACTTGGTGGGGGGCTGGCACCGGTAGCGCCGGCCGGCAGACACTCAACAGGCTCGGCAACACTGCGGGGGGCCGCCACTGCTCCTGCCGCTGCGCGCGTTACCGGCGGACAGTCAGGCTTCGCACCCGCGCAGCGTGGCATAGGCAGGTCGTCCGGGGGTGGTTCCGCAGGCGTCGACAATGGTCGCAAGACGCACGGCTTCTCCGCGCCCAAGCCGGTTGGCGACGGCTCGGTGAGCTACAGCAATGGTGATATTGTCCGTGGCGAGAATAACGGCTCAAAAACCACCCGTCACGTGGATGGCAGTACCGAGACCTTCGATCCAAACGGCGGCACGCTGCAGACGGGGGCGGACATCAAGGTGTCCCCGGCCGCCGATGGCGGAACCGATGTCGACGATACAAAAACCGGCACCAGCGCTCATTTTGGTGGTGGCCATGTCGAACACGATCCGGGCGATGACAAGTACAACCGATCTGGCGATATGCAGGCACCGGACGGTTCTTATTCATTCACGGATAGTAATGGCTCAACGAACATACGCCATCCCGACGGATCCAGCGAGGTTTGGCAGTCTGATGGTAACTATCTGGAAACCGGACCGGGCATGAAAACCAATGCAACACCGGATGGCGGCACGGAGGTGATCGATCCGTCGGGCGGTGTCACCGCTCATTTTGGCGGCGGCCGTATCGAAAACGATCCGAGCGCAGACAAGTTCGACGGATCTGGCGATATGCAGGCGCCGGATGGTTCCCATTCATTCACGGACAGTAATGGCTCAATCACCGTGCGCAATACCGACGGTACCAGTAACGTCTGGCAGTCTGATGGCAGCTATTTGGAAACCGGAGCGGGCATGAAAACCAATGCAACACCGGATGGCGGCACGGAGGTGATCGATCCGTCGGGCGGTGTCACCGCTCATTTTGGCGGCGGGCAAAGCAGCACCGAGCAGAGTGAGGCCAAGTACATCGGTGGCGGTACCGTGCAGGAACCCGATGGCGATAAGCATCCCGGCAAGAAACCACAAAGTGACAACAGCAGTTCAGCGGACGATGACAGCGACTCGGGCAGCAGTGCATCAAGCGATGACAGCAGCAGTGATAGCGACAGCTCTGCTGATTCCGGTGACGACAATACGGATGACGACAACAGTGCCGATTCATCCGACAGCAGCAGCGATGACAGCGCCAGCAAGGATGACGATAGCAGCAGCGACGATGGCAGTAGTGACGAAGCACGCGCTGGTTTCGAAGGCGGTAGCGGCAGCGATGGCGGCCCCCGCGCCACTACGGTGGTTGATGATCGCGTCGCCCGTATGAAGGGCGAGAAACGCGCCCCTGAATCCCCCGATGATGCCGAGCCTGGCAACGGTGGAGCGGCGCCGGACAGCGTTAGCCAGCCCGGCCCAAAAGGTGGTCATCGCGGTTCGCCGCTGGCACGACCCTCCGCGGCGGGACATCAGTCACCGGTGGCCGGTGTCGTGGTGTCGCCTGTGAAGAGCCGCGCCGCGGTGGGCGGTGGTGATTGTTTCGATTCGGCGGGTTGCGACAATGCAGCCGTCGGCGGCTTTAAAATGGACCCCCTCGATCGCGCCCCGGTGACCAACCCCGGTGATCACTGAAGGCCGAACAATAGAATCCGGTATAGTGGCCCCCAATTTTCAGACGGCGAATTAAGATGGTAGCCTGCCGTAAAAAGGAGCAGGTTATGAGTGAGAAGAAGCGCAAGATTTTTACTGGTGAGTTCAAGGCCAAGGTAGCACTGGAAGCGATCCGTGGTGTTAAGCCAGTGAACGAAATCCCTCAACAACATCGGCACATGGAAATGTTCTCTGTTGGTAAATGGCAAAGATCTCAACTCGGGCCTGAACGATATGGCTAAATCTGGTCCTCAGTATATGCCGCGTTTGACTGGCCGTTTTTGATACGGGCTGGAGTGCGGTGATAGCGGTTGTTCCAGACAACAACTCAACTCACTGGTGTTGTACTTGGGAACTGAATCCGCACAAATATTAAAGGGGAAATAACATGAAAATAACTCGATGGAGCACGATAGGATTGATGACGATGGCATCGCTGGTCTTTGGTGGCAGCCTGGCACAGGCGATTACGCTGCCTGCAGATTCTGTTCCGGGCGTCCAGAAGAACATCAACCCAAAAGTTGCTAATCCCAATATTGCGCCGAAAAAGATAAACCGTATCAAGGGCTCTCAACCCATCACCATGGGGTGTCCCAAACTGGCCGCACAGGAGCTTCATATCGTGCGTGCAGTCCCGCAGCCGGGACATCCCGGCGAGTATCGTTTTATTCTGGATGGAACGATCGTGAATCATGGGTTTGCGGGTGTTGCATCGTTCGGCATGAATGCTTACCAAACGCCGCCGGGTGGTACGGCAAGACGGATTGCGCTGAATCTTCTCAAGCAAAATGTGCGTCGCAATCAGCGCTTGAGCATCAGCCGTGATTTGCATATGACTGTCCAGTCTGACCCAATTTCACGGGAGACAAGTTCCGTGCCGTCATTCACCCTGTCGGTTTTGAACATGAACAATGATAAGGGGCAATGCTCCGAGCGCAGTCCCACTGTCGCGACTGTGAGCACGGCCAAGGTTCGGCAGGCCTTCCCGGTACAGCCGCATGGGGATGTTTCGCAACAAGTGGGAACGCTCAAAAAGAACGGTGCAGGGGCCGGGCTGTCGACGCCAAAACCATTGTTCGGGCAAGGCAAGCCGGTTACCGGGCGTGATGGAAAATCACTGATTCCACCAAAGATCGGCCCGATGCATGTTTTGGGAGGCGATGCGCCAGCCACACCGCATGTCGGCTTCGCAGCGGCGCCCAAAGCAGGCAAACCAGTGTTGGGACGTGACACGCCGATAACAGGCCGTGATGGGAATTCGCTGGTACCGGAAAATAAATTGAAACTGGAACTGGTTGAGATAAAAGCGAACAACCAGAGTGCCTTTTACAACGGTGTCAGCATCGGTGATAGGGCGACGGCATTGCTGAATGTTCACAACCTGAGCAACACGACCGAACGGATAAAGGTTGCTTACATGATCAATGGGCACCCTCGCGTGAGTGATTCGTTCACCACAGTTGCACCCCGGCAGACAGTACCTGTGATGGTGAATGTGCGGATCAATGGCACGAATTTTGACGGGAATGTCCATCTTCCCGATGGCGTTGGGGATACTGTCGGTCGCGCTGTGTGGCTCCTGTGGTCGCCTGTGTTCGCGTTGGTTACTGAAAGGAATAATCCGTATCGAGATGTCAACATGGCTGACAATTCGGTTGGCCAGTTAGAGGTAATCAATATTCCGGTCATACCAAAGAACGATTTGGCTGTGGTGGGTATCGAAGGCGTGACGTTGACCGAAACATGGCATGGCGGTGGATCGCTGGATGAAGGGACAATACATCCAGTATCACTGGCTGCGATCATAAGAGTGAAAAATAACGGTTCACAAACCAGTCGCCCCATGACCATGTCGGTCGGTGTAATAAGTACCAGGGAGGCGGTAACTAGCGCCAGGGGTAGTCGTGGTGCAGAGTATGATCGAGTCGGATCATGCGCATCTTGGCCGACATGTGCCATGTCGCAGGATCTGTCAATTGCCGCGATCCCGGCAGGGCAAACGGTTTCTTTTCCGGTTCATTTTGCTCCGATTCCACACACCATCGAGCATGTCCGCCATCATGCGAAGTTGGCTGGGGGGCCATATGTCTGTGGCCGTGGTTCGGACGTAATGTCCAGTTCCGCAAAAATAGGCGTAACGCTTCGAACTGCGGATGAGGATGATGCGGCATTTACGCAAAACAACACGTTGACGAAAGAAGGGAAATTCGGGACAGCTCCGCAAGGTCGCGACACTGTAACCTGTGGGTTTCAATGAGCGGTCGCATCTCATGCGGCTCTGAACCATCCTCTTTTGGATTAGGACACTTGCGATGCACCTCGCGGTAGTTGACATGATTGCACAGCCACTACGGGTTAGCACGACCCAACGGCCTCAACTGGATGAAATGATGTGAATGGTTTGACGCTTAAGGTGATTTATCGAAAGAGACCAGCAGCCGGCGGGTAAATGCAGGGTGAGTAACATGTTGAAACTTTTATTTGGATTTAGGACGGATCATGAACAGAAACTTGAAGCAATGACCTGTGGGTGCAACCATTGGAGGTAAGTTTCAAGCCGGGGATCGACGGTTTTCATGGGCGTTCTGGTCAAACTTTTGTCCCGGTTCCCGCCAAGGGGACCAAGGCGATGATTCTGCATAAGGTGGAGATTCCACCTGACAGCAACGTCACGAAAACGCTGCGCTTTAAGAGTACCGAGTGATCTTCGATCCTGAAAAGTTAACCTGTGTGATGGAGGGAGAATAAATGAAATCCGTAGATTTAAGACACTTTGGAACGATTCTATTTTTGGTGCTGCAGTTGACTCCGTTGCCCCTGTTTGCCGCCCCTTCTGAACGGCGCCCGCTGTTGGCCGAGATGCAGGTGCCGGATACCTGCGGTACGGGTTATGGCGACCACTTGGCAGCTTGTACGCCTTTTCGTTGCCAAAAGCCGCATCCCATTTTCGCAATCAATTCTCCAACGGAAGCGGAACTAAGCAAAATGACCGCCGCACAAAAGCAGGAGGCTGAGGCTTATCTGGCGGATGTTGAAAAAAAGTTGCAAGAGATGACTCCTGCGCAACGCGTTGAGAAGAAGGCCAAGATGGTCGTTACTTTTGAAATTAAAGGCCCTGATGCTCAAGGCTTATGTCAGACAACAACCTCAATGACGGCGAAAAGCCGTCAGGACTGTGCCCTTGATGAAGTAACACGTCAGAATATTGCTGATTTCGATCGGCTGGTCGCAGCTGCCGACAGTCTCAAAACCGAAACCAGTTCAGAATTGGTCGAGGGCAAAATGGTAACGAAAACCCTGACCACAGTCGATGGCAAAACCATGGAGCATCCATTGCAGCATGCACTGAATAGCGGACAATGCAAGGTCCTCGAACAAGGCGAGGATGGCCGTTGGACTCCAATAGAGATGGGCGTTATAACGGAATCACCGGTCAAAAAAACTTCAGGCTCAACCAATACCCTTTTTATCCTTGATGCTTCCGGCAGTATGTGGGAGCAGATAAAAGGCACGCCCAAAATCACTATCGCCAAAGAGGTAATGGCCAAGCTGGTGCCCGAGCTGCCAAGCACTAGCCACATCGGTCTGATTGCCTATGGGCATCGCCGCAAGGGCGATTGTAATGATGTGGAAACATTGGTGAAGCTCGGTGCTAATCACAAACAAGCCGTGTTGGAGGCGGTAAAAGGTTTGAATGCGTTGGGGAAAACACCGCTTACGAAATCGGTGAATCAGGCATTCAAGATATTGCAATCCGAAAAACAGGCTTCAACAATTATTCTTGTGAGTGATGGTATTGAAAGCTGTAACACTGATCCATGTAAGGCGGTTGCTACCGCGAAGAAAGAAGGCCTTAAATTCATTCTCCACACTGTCGGTTTCGGCCTGAATAAGACAGAAAGCGCGCAGTTACAATGTATGGCTAAAGCCGGTGGTGGAGAGTATTTTCAGGCAAATAATGCCAAGGAGTTGCTGAAAACTGCCCGCAAGGCGGTTAAATCCAAGGGGACGGGCAGGTTGAAGCTGACCTTGCGTGCCAATGGCAAGCCGGTAAACGCCTGGGTGAAGCTTGTTGGGAATGGCGAGATTGGCTTGGCGGAGCTCACTAATGATGAAGGCGTAAAACCTGGATATGTTTGGCAAATCAAGCCCGGAGTCTACCATCTCGAAACCCTGCCTGCCGGGATACGCGGTGTTGATCCGATCAAGCTGGATAATATCAAAATAGAATCGGGTAAGACGGTGGAGAAGACCCTGGATTTCGATCAGTCCACGCTACATATAATGGCGACTGAAAACGGCAAACCAGCCGTGGTTCAGATCAAGGTGGAGAATGTCGCAATGAACAAAACAGTTTTCGACACCTCCACCTATTCGACATTCACCATGAATGGCGTCAAGACACCTTATGAGGTGAAGCTGCTACCGGGGAAATACCGGTTGATTGTGCAGATTCCCAATTCATCTATCCCATCGTATAGTGAGAATGTTGATTTTTCTGGGGGGATAACTGTGGAAAAAACGGTTGCCTTTGAATCCGGTACGATGCGGGTGACGGCGCTGGTTGGTGGCAAATCAGTAACAGCAGGGGTCAACATAAGAAAAGCAGGGAGTCCGAAGGATATTTTTGCAACGATGCCTTATGTTGGTGATGCTACACCAATGAATGTAAAACTTGGCGCGGGTCATTATGATCTCTCTGTTATACCTGTCGGCATCGAGGGAGTGGTTCAAAAAGTAATCAAGAATATTGAGTTGAAGCCTGGCAGCGTTGTCGATGAAGTATTGTCTTTTGAGGTTAAACCCATCGCTGCCGATGCCGACGGCTTGGAGCAGAATACGGATCGTCCCAGGCGTGATTTCAAGCATATTATCCCGGCATCAGATGATGCTGTCCTGTGCCAAAAAGCGTGTCAGGATGATGCACGGTGCAAGGCATGGACGTATGTCAAACCGAATACGCTACAAGGGTCACGGCCCAATTGTTGGCTGAAAACAAGTGTGCCGCCAGCCGTGCCAAATAGCTGCTGTGTGTCCGGGACGAAATGAAGAATTTCAGGGAGAGTGGGGGCTCCTTTATTGGGTATTATTGTGAATTAATTTTTTGATGTTTCTAAAAAGAAAGGGATATCTTTATGTTTAAAAAAAGATTGTGCAAAATGATACGCGTCGGGGTGTTGATGCTTGTTTCACTGAGTTTCTCGGCTTGCATGATGGAGAGCGCCCCTGTCGCTGACAATTCAGCGACATCACGAAAGCTT
>PFGT01000035.1 GCA_002782005.1 Hydrogenophilales bacterium CG12_big_fil_rev_8_21_14_0_65_61_21
CGATGCCGGCGCTGACCGGCGGCCCAGGCAGGGTCGGGCGATGGGGGTCTGGCTGTCGTGGGTGTTGTTAAATCTTAACGTAATCAGACCTATTGTTGGTCGTTCAGGACATCCACCCCTTTAGGCGGAGTAAAGCTGAATAGCTCGGCCTTGAGCTTGGGGTTGTTCTTTAACCCGCTGAACCTCAATAGCGTGGTTTGGCCGAAGTTATCTTTCAGTTCCATGGTTTGGAGCGCATCGCCTAGAAACCCGAGGTGCACCCGCTCGAATGTGCCGTCCTTGCCTTTGGGTGTCGCTTCGAGCCATTCGAGGCCCTTGTTCTGGCCAATATCCTTCAAGTTGAAACGAGGGTCGATTTCGTCGCTACTGGCCAATAGAGCGGCTGGACTTTCGCCGATGGCCTGGTCCATCTTTTTTTCGGTAACCTGGGCCAGGTCCGCATCATAGAGCCAGACCTTCTTGCCGTTACCGACGATGATTTGCTCATAGGGCTTGTTGTATACCCAGCGGAATTTGCCGGGCCGGGAAAAGTAGAATTCGCCGCTGGCATCCTGGATTTTGCGATTTTTTCGATCATAAACGGTTTGGCTGAAGGCGCCGCTCAAGGTCTTGGCGTCGTGGGTGAATTGGTGCAAACGCTGGATGGCGTCGGCCTTTGCCAAGAGGGGAAGGGCGCAGGCCAGTATAGTCAGCGCAGTGGATAAAATTTTAGTCATTGTTTGGGCTCAATACTTCGCGATTGCCGTTGCTTTGCATGGGGGATACCAGACCGGCCTGTTCCATGGCCTCGATCAGCCGGGCGGCACGGTTGTAGCCGATGCGCAGGTGCCGCTGAACCGCCGAGATGGAGGCTCGGCGGGTCTTGAGCACGATGGCGACGGCTTCGTCGTATAGAGGGTCGGCCTCGGCCTCGGTTCCTTGACCGGCTTCGCTGTTGCCTTCATCGGCTGCGGCGAGGACGCTTTCTTCATAGTTAGGCGGGCCGAGTTCCTTTAGCCATGCGGTTACGTGACGTATATCGTCATCCGAGACGAAGGCACCGTGGACACGGGTCGGAACGCCATGACCGGGCGGCAGATAGAGCATGTCGCCCTGGCCGAGCAGAGATTCGGCGCCCTGTTGATCGAGGATGGTGCGCGAGTCAATCCGGCTGGAGACCTGGAAGGCGATGCGGGTGGGAATGTTGGCCTTGATCAAGCCGGTGATGACGTCAACCGATGGGCGCTGGGTGGCTAATATCAGGTGGATGCCGGCGGCCCGTGCCTTTTGGGCCAGACGAGCGATAAGTTCTTCTACCTTTTTGCCGGCAACCATCATCAGGTCAGCCAGCTCGTCGATGATGACCACGATGTAGGGCAGGTGTTCCAGCCGCTCCGGGTTTTCTGGCGTGATTGTGAACGGGTTGGTCAGCGGTAGGCCGGCTTTTTCCGCCTCTTTTAGCTTCTGGTTGAAGCCGACGATGTTGCGCACGCCAGTGGCGGACATCAGCTTGTAGCGCTTGTCCATCTCGGCCACACACCAGTTGAGCGCGGTGCCGGCCAGGCGCATGTCGGTAACTACCGGCGCCAATAGGTGCGGGATACCCTCGTAGGTTGAGAGTTCCAACATCTTTGGGTCTATCAGGATCAGGCGCACGTCGCGCGGCGCCGATTTGTAGACCAGCGATAGGATCATGGCATTGATTGCCACTGATTTACCCGAGCCAGTGGTGCCGGCGACTAGTAGGTGGGGCATCTTGGCCAGGTCGGCGACCATGGGTTCGCCACTGATGTCCTTGCCCAGGGCCATGGTGAGCGGCGAGGTCATCTCGGCATAGACCTTGGCGTTCAGAATTTCGCACAGGCGCACCGTCTGGCGCTGGCTGTTGGGGATTTCCAGCGCCATGCAGTTTTTGCCGGGGATGGTTTCCACCACACGGATGCTGACCACCGAGAGCGAGCGGGCCAAGTCCTTGGCCAGGATGGTGATCTGAGCACCTTTTACGCCGGAGGCGGGTTCGACCTCATAACGGGTGACCACCGGCCCTGGATAGGCCGCCAGGACCTTCACTTCGACGCCGAATTCGAGCAGTTTGCGTTCGATCAATCGAGAAGTGGCTTCCAAACCAATCTGGTCGATCTTGGCGATCTGGTCGGTTGCCGCGTCGAGCAGGTGCAGGGGCGGTAATTGGCTATCGGGCGTATCCCGAAACAGAAAGGCTTGACGCTCTTGTTCCGCCCGCTTCGATTTGGGAATTTCCTGACGTGGCGGTTCGATGCGGATAGCCGGTTCCTTCTCGCGACGTTTGCGCTCTTTGTCTAGTGAATCTCCGCGAATACTGCTGGCCTGTAGGCCCGCCTGGCGGTCCTGGCGAGCCTGCCAATAGTTCAAGGCGGTGGGACCGGCCGTTTCGAGTACGCCACCCAGCCACTCGGCAATGGCGATCCAGGATAGTCCAGTGAACAGGCTGAAGCCGATGCCCCATACCAGCAGCAGGGCGACCGTGCTGCCATCGAAGCCTAGCGTGGACTGCCCCAGGTCGGCGACGGCGATCCCGAGTACGCCACCATGGCCAAGTGGAAGCGCGATAGCCAGTGAGTGCAGGCGCAGTGTTTCCAAGCCACAACTGGCCACCAGCATGACCAGGAAGCCGCCCAACGTGACCAGCAGACCATGGCGGTGTTCCGGGTCTGGATCGCTGATGCGGCGATAGCCCCACCAGACCAGAAAAATAGAGAGCGCCAGCCACCACCAGGCTGAAGCGCCGAACAGATAGAGCAGCAAATCCGCCAGCCAGGCGCCGAATGCGCCGCCGGTGTTTGCGATGCCATCGCCTGTGCCGGTATGCGACCAGCCCGGGTCGGACGGGTTGTAGCTGCCCAGTGCCATGACCAAAAACAGCGCCAGGCCAACCACTACCAGCCACCAAGCCTCCCTGAGCAAGCGGGCGACCTTGGGCGCAAGCGGCTTTCGCTTTTTAGTCGATGGGGGAGGGCGACGAACGTTAACCGCCATGGTTTTTCATTGGATTAAGCAGCTTGAATTTTATCGTATAACCAACGACTGGCCCGGTCATTCCGGACCGCTACGGTATAAAAATCCTATTTGAACGCGCGTTCTGAGGCCATCACCGCGCTGGTGGCGCGACAATTGTCATCGGCTTGCCATTGTTCCAGTTCGAGCGGTAGTTTGCGCCGCCAGTTTGGCTGTTCGTCCACCGTACCGGGTAGATTGGCTTGTTCCGCCAAACCCAACATATCTTCAGCCTGAACCAGGGCAATCCTGGCCGGCGTCAGGGCGATGTAATGAAGAATGGCGCGGAGTAGGGCGGGTGGAGGCTGCGGCAGGTCATCCGGGTTGGTCGAAAGGCCATTGGGCAGTAATCCTTCCCGCGCCAAGTCGGTCAACAACCGGGCCTTGTCCTCGCGCCGCCCTGCAATCTGGTTCCTGCGGACCTCATCGTTGGGAAATAGATTTAGATCGCTGCGAACCTCGATATCGCGGCCTTCCCAGTAACCGGCCAAGGTAGGCAGGTCATGGGTGGACGCGGCGACCAGCGCCTGCTCCGGGTACCAGCCTGGTGGCATGAAATGGCCATCCTGCTGGCGCTCGAAATAAAACAGCCGGTAGCTCAACAGCCCCATAGCGCTCAGTGCGTGGCGGACTTCATCGGGCACTGTGCCCAGGTCCTCGCCCACGATAAGGCAGCGATTACGATGGCTTTCCAGGGCAAGTATGGCCAGCAGGTCGCGGAATGGGTAGGCCATATAGGCGCCGGCGTCGCCCCTCATGCCAGGCGGTATCCAGTACAATCGTATCAGGCTCATGACATGATCGATACGCAGTGCCCCGGCGTATTTCATGTTGGCGCGCAGCATGGCGATGTAGGGGTGGTAGGCTGCGGCCCTTAGTTTGCCTGGAATCCAGGGTGGCAGCCCCCAGTCCTGGCCCAGTAGATTGAAATCGTCCGGCGGGCAGCCGACCCGGCAATCGAGGGCATAAAGATTGCGCTGCATCCAGGTTTCCGCGCCGCCTTTGTCGACGCCCACTGCGAGGTCTTGATAGAGACCGATAGCGAGACCGACCTGATCGGCGTGGTGAGCAGCAGCGGCTAGTTGTCGGTCGGCCAGCCATTGCAGCCAGATAGACCATTCGACCTGTTCGCCATGGGTCTCGACAAACGCCGCCACCTGGGGACTTGTGTGGTCCCGGTAGTCTGGCGGCCAAACCGGCCAACCCCAGAGCGCATTGTCCTGAGCAAAGAAATAGTCCTGCAAGGCGTGATACACGGCGAATAGCCGCAGGTCTTCGCCGCCTTGTTCGCAGAATTCGTGGAATTCGTTGGCGTGTGCGCTGTTTTTGGCCATGTGTCGTTCCCGGAAGTGCCGATATAGGGTCCGCAGAACGGAAAATTTGGCATCGGCGACACCCTGATAATCGACCAATTCAGCTTGTTTAAGCGCCGTGATACGCGCTTGAAAGGCCGGATCGGCAAGCTGTTTTTGGGCGGCTTCGCATTCGCCAAATTCGGGCACTGCCTCGACGTTGATATACAACATGTTGACGAATTGTCGGCTGGAAGGGCTGTAAGGGCTGCAATGGCTAGGGTTGTGAGGGAAGAGAGCGTGCAAGGGGTTGAGACCAATCAGACTAGCGCCGGACGCGGCGGCCCAGTCCAATGCCGGTCTAAGGTCGGCATAGTCGCCAATCCCCCAGTTATTTTGGGTATTCAGGCCATATAGCTGAATGGCCAGTCCCCATATGCGACTGCCACTAACAAAGAACGGCGGTAAATAGGCAGTTGGCGGACAAACGATGAGTGTGCAGCTTGCCAGGGTTTCGCCGTCCGAGCAGACATCCAGACGGTGGTAACCCAGTTCAGTGACAGCCGGTAGCAAAAGATTGACCGCAATTTGCGTTTGACCCTCATCGCAGCCTGTGTCAACCCGCTCCAGTTCCACCGGTTTGAATTCGCCTGACAGCGTGCCACCATTTTCCAGAGTGACCCGCCAAAAATGGGTTTGCCTAGCGTGGGTTTCGGACAAGCGGAAAGTTACTCCGCCGGATAGACCGACTCGGCCGACATGGACAGGCGGCAAGGTCTCACGCCAAGGCGCCATTTCGGCGCGCCGGATCGCGGCATCAATATCCGCATCATTGGCCTCGATGACATCTATTGCCGCCAGCAGGGCACGCTTGGTCGCCGCTGACGCCTCGTGACGCCCGCCCCAAATGTCATGATAACCGGGCAGTATTCCCGCGAGATCGCATAGCTTGTTTAGTTTGTCGGGCATGATGTTCCCAGTAAGTTGAGTGAATTATCCGTGATCGAGCAGAAGTGGATAAATCAAATAATACAGCACCAAATATCGTCTAATGTATATTATGTTAAATAAGCAATCCAAATCTATCACACTGAGTTGAATTGATACAATGTCAGGCAAACCACCAGTCTTAGGAGCAACAAACATGTCAGTCAAACACAGTCGCCTTCTAATCCTCGGTTCTGGCCCCGCCGGATATACGGCCGCCATTTACGCCGCGCGCGCGAACCTGAAGCCGGTCATCATCACCGGCCTGCAACAAGGCGGTCAGTTGATGACCACCACCGAGGTCGATAACTGGCCGGCCGATGTCAACGGCGTCATGGGACCGGATTTGATGACTCGCTTCCAGCAGCACGCCGAGCGCTTCCATACCGAGATTGTGTTCGACCACATCCATACCGCCAAGTTGACCGAGAAGCCGTTCACGCTGATTGGCGACTCCGGAACCTACACTTGTGACGCGCTGATCATTGCGACCGGCGCCTCGGCTATGTATCTGGGGCTGGAATCCGAACAGAAGTTCATGGGGCGCGGTGTATCCGGCTGTGCTACGTGCGATGGATTTTTCTATAAGAATCATGAGGTTGCCGTCATAGGCGGCGGCAACACGGCGGTTGAGGAAGCTATTTATCTGGCCAATATTGCCAGCAAGGTCACCTTGGTTCACCGCCGCGATGCCTTCAAGGCCGAGAAGATCATGATCGAGCACCTGATGGAGAAGGTCCGCGAGGGCAAGATCGTCCTGGAAACCGACAGTGTCCTGGACGAGGTTCTGGGTGACAGCAGCGGCGTTACCGGGATGCGGCTGAAAAATATCAAAACCGAAGCCACCAAGGATATCAAGCTGACCGGTATCTTCATCGCCATCGGCCACAAGCCCAATACCGATCTGTTTGTCGGTCAGTTGGCAATGGATCGCGGTTATCTGGTTACTCAAGGCGGCCGCGTGGGCAATGCGACCCAAACCAGTATTCCTGGCGTTTTTGCCGCCGGCGATGTTCAAGACATGATCTACAAACAGGCCATTACCAGCGCGGCATCGGGTTGTCAGGCGGCCCTTGATGTCGAACGATTTCTTGATAAATAAGATGCAAAACAAATTCTAATTTAATGAATAAAAGGAGTATTTTTTTATCCTTCGCTGGCCCAAAAGAGGTTGACGACGATTTCTCCAGGGTGATTGGCGAGGTCACCCCGCTGTCGCCTCATGGCCGTTATCTGCACCCAACCCCCCCTCCGTCATCGCTACCCTTAAGTCGCTTAAGGGATGAGCGAGAGGTCATCCTGGAGTCGATGGCAGACCCCATCCATAGTCACGAAGACGTCGAGATGGATGGTGACGCCGCCTTCGTCCGCCCTGGATTATCCCGTCAATCACTGCGTCGATTGCGTCGTGGTGAGTGGCTCATCCAGGCCGAGCTGGATTTGCATGGCTTGACCAAGGTGGAGGCCAAAATCGAGCTGGCCGAGTTTCTCCATGAATGTAAGCATCAATGGCTACGCTGTGTACGCATCATTCATGGCAAGGGGTTACGGTCGCCCAATAAGGAGCCGGTGCTGAAGTTACATGTCCGGCACTGGCTGACACAGCGCGATGAGGTACTGGCCTTTGTTACTGCCCGGCCAGTGGATGGCGGCGGGGGTGCGACGGTGGTTTTGCTGAAAGGCCGCTGATCAAGACTCGACGATTTCGACCGGGGTATATATAGGCGTCTGGTTGAATAATTCGACCAGGTCGGCATTGCGCATCCGGATGCAGCCATGCGACCTCGGCGCTTGCTCAAATCGTTCGTCCGGCGTGCCGTGAATATAAATATAGCGCCGCATGCTATCCCGTTCGCTCAGACGGTTGAAGCCGGGCTCGGTACCGGACAGCCACAGGATGCGGGAAAGTATCCAGTCTCGTTCGGGTTCTAGCGCGCTCATCTCGGGGCTGTAAACCTCGCCAGTGGGGCGACGGCCGACGAAAACGGCATTGAGTGGCTGATCCTGGCCGATCTTGGCCCGGACGATGTGCTGGCCACGCGGCGTCTGACAACTGCCGCACATCTCCCCTGCCCCATTCTCGGCGGTCGAAACTGGCCAGGCACCGACATGATTTCCGTAATCGTCTATTAATTCAAGGCGCTGCTTGTCTAATCTAATCTTTATTCTCATTTTTGGTTGGTTGCCCTGGACTTGGTCAATACGCGTTTTTCCTCAAAGAAACGCGAAACCAGCCGACCGCAGTCCTCTGCCAATATCCCACCAATGAGGGTTGCATGGTGATTGAGCCGGGGTTCGGAGAACAGGTCCACGACGCTGCCGGCCGAGCCGGTCTTGTATTCCGCCGCGCCGAACACCACCCGTGCAATGCGGGCATGGAATATCGCCCCGGCGCACATGACACAGGGTTCGATCGTGGCATACAAGGTGCAATCAGGCAGCCGATAGTTGCCCAATGAACGCGCCGCGTCGCGCAAGGCCATGATTTCGGCGTGCGCCGTTGGGTCGTGCGCGGTGATTGGATGATTGAAGCCGCGCCCGACAATGGCGCCTTCCTTCACCACGATGGCGCCGATAGGCACTTCGCCCAAGCGCCATGCCTCTTGGGCCAGCGATAGGGCCTCGCGCATGAAATAAACGTCTTGCTCGGGGAGTGAGGACAATATGGGAATAGTCCGGAGCGTGACCAAGCGATCCGACACGCTCCGGTTAAGGCCGGTATTACAGCGATTACTTGGCGGGGGCCGCTGCCGCGCCACTCAGGCAATTCTTCATGAAGTCCTTGCGGGCCGCGCCTTTGAGGCTTTGGCTCTTGGCGTTGGCATTGCATTCCTTCATCTTGTTTTGTTGGCTGGCCTTTGCGGCAACCGGTGCCGCCGCTGGCGCTGCCGTAGCAGCCGCAGGTTTGGCCACCGCTGGCGCTGCCGCAGTCGAGCCGGCATCCTTCTTAAGACACTGTGCCATAAACGCACGATGTTGATTCTTTGGAATGTTTTGATCACGGTACTGCTTTGAGCAGTTCTTCATGCGATCTTGTTGTACGCCGGCTTGAGCAGAGAATGGGGCAAACACAGCAGCAGCCAATAGGACTGCAATCCAACGGGTAAACTGTTTCATAAGGCCTCCAGGTGGGTTCCGATCTTGTGGTGAATTCAGCTCAATGCTGAAGCGTTCATCATACCCGGCTGTTTTTACCTCAACAATACAGCTACTTATACGTGTGCAAACGTACTAGCCGGGAGCCAAGAGCAGGCGATTTAGCATAAAATATGCCACTTCCTTACTTTGTATAGCTTGGTAATTCAAAGCTAACCTTATGAATTTAATGCAACAGCTTGGTCATATCGGTGGTTTATATAAGGACGAGGATGCGCGTGAAAGCATCCAGATGTATATCAACCTTAAGTTGGCGGCTTCCGGTCAGCCGCCTTGTCAAAACGGGCGCGATCGTGGCTTTCTGGTCGTAGCCGAGGACCTGCTGAAGAGTTATCGCGAGAAATCCAGGCTGCTGGCCGGCTACCTCTGTCCGCCCGACCGCCGCATCCAGGATTTTCTTGATGCCTATCTGGCCGATGCCGGTGTCCCGGCGTCCCGTTTGCCGGACAACACCCTTAATCTTGACCGCCAAGAAATGGCTCGCGAGTTGTCCTTGCCCAAGCTTGGTGATGTTTTCAGCAACGAATATGTCAGCAGCTACCGGGTTCGCAACGGCGTGTTGCACAACCCGGTTAATGACCGGCGCACGACCAAAGGCTCATTCCATATCGTCGAAGGCGGGCTGCCCATTCCCGGTGACAAAAAGGCGGCGCCCAAGATCGTATTCGCCAATTTGTTGTGCGCGGCCTTGAATCCGCCCGAGGGTCTGTTGCGCATACCGTTCACTCAAGGCCAGCCGCAAGAAGCCCATATGTTCGCTTCGCTGTTGTTGCGGCCGATTGTCTGCCCGGAAATTCCTGGCCACGAGCCGGAAAAATCGATGGAGATTCGTTTCTTCGCGCCGGGCTCGTTAATCAGCAACCTGGATTTTGTCGAGAGTGTCTTCGGCAATGGCGGCAATCCGTTTCTGACCTCCAACGACGCAGGGCTGGACATCGACCACTGGACCGGACATACCGGCTGTGTGATCCTGGCCCCGCACCTGAATCGCTTCAGCAAAAAGTCCCTGGGCCTGCCCCATATCGATGCCGCCAGCGACCGCCAGCGTGAGGAAGGCATGTGTTGGCGGTACGAGAACGAACTCTATAACGATGGCGCCGCATTCAAGATCACGGCGCGGGACGCCAGCGGGGTCATCGTCACCCTCATCGCCGATAACTATTACGGCTACTGCAAAAAAGAGGTCAAGACCCAGATTGGCTATGCCGCCAATCTGTTTGGACTGGCCGAGGAGGAACATTCCGGCGGCGCGCTGGCCTTTCCACGGCGCAACCATGGCGAGGAATATGGCGCCGACAGCCGTACCCGGCCGGCGGGTTACAGCTTTGCCGAAACAGAGGCCAATTATGGCGAGCTGATGGACCTGCAAGCCGAGGGCTATGGCATCGACAAACGCTTCCGGGACGTAATTTATATCCCTCAGGCGTTGCGTATTGACCTGCCCAGCCAGACCATCGCCTGGGATCGGGATGGCGTCAGCCAGACCATCAAACTGCGGCCCGGCAAGATTTACATTCAACCCAGCGGTTACAAGATCGAGATGCTCAAGCATCCGGGCGCGCCTACCTGGCGACTGGTGGGCACCGATGCGGAGGGGACGTTTTGTCACAAACCCTGCACTGTCTCGGGCGGCGGCAAGTCGGAAATATCCAAGTCGTTGAACGATGCCGTGATTTACGGCCCCTTGTTCGTGCACAACCTGGAGCAAGACCTGGATCAAGTCGAGGCGATCTTTGAACGGGTCTACACCGACCGTTTCAAGCCCGGTTTCGAACATGAAGATCGTGATGCCACGCGTGCACCGCTAAGTTCGGAGCGCGGTCTGGGCTCGATGATCAAGTTGCTCACGCCCTCGCCCTCCTATACCGATGCTTATAACGCCTGGCTGGCTGGCATTCCGGACCGGATACTGGCGCTGGCCTTCGTCATCAAGCGCATGTATCAGCCTGACTGGCGCCACGACTGGCGGAAACGACTCTCGGTCGATTTCATCAACGGCCAACCGGGCCATGAACTCAAGCTTGGCGATCGCAAGCTGGTCGGTTCCTACCTGCGGGTGGGGTTCGAGGAAAACGGTGCCTGGCGGGTATTCAAACTGCGTCAGGACTTCATTGCCGCAGCCAAGGTGCAGATGGAAGACGACATCTCCGCCAGCGTGGTAGCGTCGGCCGACAGTTTGGCCAGATGTTTACCCAAGCGCGGCGACGCCTCGGTCAAGTTAGTGAAGAACTGCGAGGAACGCCTGTTCCAGCGCCCTGACGATGCCATCCATCGCGGTTACGACCAGCAGGCCGAGGCCGACATGGCCCGTCAGGACAACTTCCTGGCCAACTTCGAGCCGCTTGACGATGGTCCCTTGGCTGAGATCGTCGAGGACGTGGCCGGTTTCGATCTATATACCGAACCCATGCGCGCCATACTTAAAGACGCGTATGAAGAAGGTCATGGCTACGTGGTCTCATCCGCTCATCCCCGTTTGGTTGACGGCAAGCCGAGCAAGAACCCGCGCTACCTGCAATTGCGGCCCGATCTGGCCGACCCCGTGCGCCGCTACGTCGCCGAGATCGGCGCCCGGTTCAGCCGCAAGATACCGCTCGGCATCGCGGTCTGCGAACCGGTCGACGCCGTGTTGGTCGGCCGGCGCAACAACCCGCCGGAGCCGGGGATACGAGCCTTGGCGGTATACGGCCCGATCCACTACCAGGAATTGCCCGAGTTATTCATGGACTTTGTTTGCAGCCTGACCGGTAAATCGCCCTCGACCACCGGCGCGGGTTCGGAAGGCGCGCTCACCAAAGGCCCGTTCAACGCCCTGCGGCCGACGGCCGATATGAATAACGCACTGGTGTCATTTATCCTGACCGGCTATGCGGGCTATTCCACCGCCGCCGGCTGGATCGGTCCCCGCTTCCGAGTTGACCACGACATCAGTCTATTGGTGCCGGAGATATGGGCCCGCCTGACCGAACAGGAACGCGATCCGCGTTGGTTGATCGAACACGGCTACCTGGAAAAACTGGAGGACTTCGAATATCAGGGCCGCCGCATCCTGGCCAGCCGCCTGGGCTATCGTATTAGCGAACGTTTCGTGCATGGTTTCCTGGGCAAGATATTCGACACCCCGAATGCCGTCCTGCCCGATGATATCCTGAGGCCGGAAAGACAGGACCTGGCGGTATTCGTTGAGGGTGTCGATAACATCGTCGATGCCCAGCAACGGGTCGCCCAGCTTTATTTCGACGATGGCAGCATCGACGAGGCCTGCCCGCCGCTCAAGGCTATCCTGCACATCATGGCCCACGGTCATTACCAGGATAAGGATGCCCATCACCCCGAGATTCGCGCCCTATTCGATCGTGACGCGCTGATGTCCTCCGATTGGTATCTGGAACGCCTGAGGACCAAGCAGCATAGAGACATCCGGTTATGGCAACGTCATGTTCATTATCTGGAAGCCTATGCCGCGCGCCCGAGCCACCAGGAACTGGCCACACGGTTCGATATAAGCGGCCGTCTGAACCATGCCAGGGAGCGCCTGGAAGCGATTCGCGGGGATCGTTATCTGGATGACCTCCGGGGTACGATCGGGGCCGATCCGCTTGGCGCGTTTCAGGATAGCTGACCGTACACGGTATGTGGTTATAATCGCGGCCACTCATTGAATTAAACCCAGAAGGAATTGAAACGTGGGCTTTCTCTCCGGCAAGAAAATACTCATCACTGGACTCATCAGTAACCGCTCCATTGCCTATGGCATCGCCCAGGCATGCAAGCGCGAAGGCGCCGAACTGGCCTTCAGCTATCAGGGTGATCGGGTACGCGATCGGGTCACCGAATTCGCCGAAAAAGACTTTGGTTCCAAGCTATGTTTTGACTGCGACGTCTCCAGCGACGAGCAGATAGAGCAAATGTTTGCCGACCTAAACCAACGCTGGGACGGTCTGGACGGCATCGTCCACTCCGTCGCCTTCGTGCCCAAGCAGGCACTGAACGGCGATTACCTGGAAAACATCAACCGGGAATACTTCCGCATCGCCCATGACATCTCCAGCTACTCATTCACCGCCCTGGCCAAGGCCGGCTTGCCGATGATGGCCGGCCGCAAGGCCTCGCTGTTGACCATGACCTATCTCGGCGCCGCGCGCTCGGTGCCCCACTACAACGTCATGGGCCTGGCCAAGGCCAGCCTGGAAGCCAGCGTCTATTATCTGGCGGCGGCACTCGGCCCCAAGGGTATCCGGGTGAATGGCCTGTCGGCCGGCCCAATCAAGACTCTGGCCGCCAGCGGCATCGCCGATTTCAATAAGCTATTGGCCTGGGGTGAAAAGAATTCACCGTTGCGCCGCAACGTGACCATCGAGGAAGTTGGCAACGTCGCTGCCTTCCTGCTCTCCGACCTTGCCTCCGGCATGACCGGCGAGATCACCTATGTCGATTCCGGCTTCAATAGCACAGCGGGCCTGGCGGTCGATCCGGAATAATCAAAAACGGTCCGCCCACCAAAGTCGGCCTCGCATTCCCAATTCAGTTGTATAACCGGTTGATACGGAACGGATAACCCCGTTTCGGTCGATCACTACCAAGGCCGGGACGCCTTTCAAACCATAACTGGCGGCGATCCGGCCATCGGCATCGACCAGTGCGGGCCAGCCCAGACTATTTTTTTGGAGATGCCTGGCCACCTGCCCGGCCGCACCCGATTGCAGGGCGACCGTCATGACCGGCCAGTCCTTGTCGATCGCGGTGATACTACCCTCCTCCGCCCGGCAAATAGGGCACCAGTCGGCCCAGAAATGCAGCGCCACGGCATGGCCGGCATGGGCCTTCCGCCATTCAGCCAGCGAAAAGGCCTGACCATTGGCCAGGACGCCTGTCGTTTCCGGCGCCGGCCCGCTGGGTACATCGCGCTGCTGCCAGACCTGGATGGCCAAAAACACGGTCAGCAGTATCGCCGCATCCAGCAACCAGCGTTGCAGGCTGGCTCTGGACGGCAGTCTCATTCCCACTCGATGGTGCCGGGCGGCTTGCCCGTGACGTCGTAGACCACGCGGTTGATCCCGCGTATCTCGTTGATGATGCGGTTGCTAACCTTGGCGAGCAGGCTGTAGGGCAGCTCGGCCCAGTGCGCGGTCATGAAGTCCTGGGTCTGCACAGCGCGTAGCGCAATGACGTAGTCATAGGTACGGCCGTCGCCCATCACGCCTACCGCCTTGACCGGCAGGAATACCGCGAATGCCTGCGAAGTCTTTTCATACCAACCACTTGCATGCAATTCTTCAATAAAAATATGATCTGCTCGGCGTAGCAGGTCGGCATACTCCTGCTTAACTTCGCCGAGTATGCGCACGCCCAGACCGGGGCCGGGGAACGGGTGACGGTAGACCATGTCATGTGGCAGACCCAGCGCCACGCCCAGTTCGCGTACCTCGTCCTTGAACAGTTCGCGCAGCGGTTCCAGCAGCTTGAGATGCATATCGTCGGGCAGGCCGCCGACGTTGTGGTGGCTCTTGATGGCGTGTGCCTTCTTGGTCTTGGCGCCGGCCGATTCGATGACGTCCGGGTAGATGGTGCCCTGAGCCAACCATTTGGCGTTGTTCAGCTTGGCTGATTCTGCCTGGAATACGGCGACGAACTCGCCACCGATGATCTTGCGCTTCTTCTCCGGCTCGGCGACGCCAGAGAGCTTGCCCATGAACTGCGCGCTGGCATCAATATGAATGACCTTGACGCCAAGGTTTTGCGCGAAGGTTGCCATGACCTGCTCGGCCTCGTTCAGGCGCAACAGTCCGGTGTCGACAAACACACAGGTAAGCTGGTCGCCGATGGCGCGGTGGATCAACGCGGCCGCGACCGACGAATCGACGCCGCCGGACAGGCCCAGGATCACCTCGTCGGCGCCCACCTCGGCCTTGATCCTGGCCACCGCTTCGCCGATGTAGTCAGGCATGTTCCAGTCCTGGCCGCAACCGCAGATGTCATGCACGAAGCGGCCGAAGATGGCCTTACCCTGAATCGTGTGGGTGACCTCCGGGTGGAACTGCACGGCGTAGAAGTTACGCTCGTCATCGAACATCCCGGCGATAGGGGTGGCGGCGTTTTCGCACATCACCTTGAAGCCGGGTGGCAGACTTTCGACCTGATCGCCGTGACTCATCCAGACATCCAACCAGCACTTGCCGTCCGGGTCGGCGCGGTCCTGAATGCCGGAAAGCAGCCTGGAATGGCCGTGGGCGCGAATCTCGGCATAGCCGTACTCATGGCCGCTGGCAGTGATTACCCTGCCGCCCAGTTGCGCGGCCATGGTCTGCATGCCATAGCAGATGCCCAGTACCGGGACGCCCAGCTCAAACACCAATTGGGGTGCGCGCGGGGTCTCCGCCTCGGTAACCGAGGAAGGTCCGCCGGACAGGATGATTCCGGCTGGCGCGAAGTCGCGGATAAACTGCTCGGTCACATCGTAGGGATGGAGCTCGCAATAGACATTTTGCTCGCGCACCCGGCGGGCGATGAGCTGAGTGAACTGGGAACCGAAGTCGAGGATGAGGATTTTTTGATGCATGGTTGCGGCTCAAATAAAAAAAGGAGGGCAAGCCCTCCTTTTGGGGTGTCGATCAAACGTGGTAGTTGGGGGCTTCCTTGGTGATCTGCACATCGTGGACGTGCGATTCCTTGATCCCGGCATTGGAAATTTCCACAAACTGGGCGGTCTTGTGGAAGGTCTCGATGTCCTTGGCGCCCAGATAGCCCATGGATGAGCGCAGACCGCCCATCAACTGGTGCAGCACGCCCAGCACAGAGCCTTTGTAGGGCACTCGACCTTCGATGCCTTCCGGCACCAGCTTGTCGGCATTGGACTCGTTATCCTGGAAGTAGCGATCTTTGGAACCTTGCTGCATCGCGCCCAAAGAACCCATGCCGCGATAAGACTTGTAGGAACGGCCCTGGAACAGTTCGATCTCGCCCGGCGCCTCTTCGGTGCCAGCCAGGAGACCGCCAAGCATGACGCAGTCACCACCGGCGGCGATGGCCTTGGCAATATCGCCAGAGTAGCGGATGCCGCCATCGGCGATGCAGGGCACGCCTAGTTTAGCCAGGGTCTCGGCTATGTTGGAGACGGCTGTGACCTGGGGTACGCCGACGCCGGCGACGATACGGGTAGTGCAAATCGAACCGGGGCCAATGCCCACCTTGACGCAGTCGGCGCCGTGGTCGACCAGGGCGCGCGCGGCCTCTGGCGTAGCGATGTTGCCGCCGATGACCTGGACCTTGGGATAATGCTTTTTGACCCATTTGACCCGTTCCAGGACGCCTCTGGAATGGCCATGGGCGGTATCCACCACCAGCACGTCGACGCCAGCCTCGACCAGCGCGGCGATGCGCTCATCGTTATCCGCGCCGACCCCGACTGCCGCGCCGACCAACAGGCGACCATGGTCGTCCTTGCAGGCCAGGGGGTGTTCGCTGGACTTGCTGATATCCTTGACGGTAATAAGCCCCTTCAACTCAAAGTCGTCATTGACGACCACCAAGCGCTCCAGGCGGTGCTTGTGCAGCAACGCGACGATATCTTCCTTGCTGACACCTTCATGCACCGTGACCAACTTCTTGCGTGGCGTCATGATGGCGCGGGCCGGCTGGTCCAGGTTGGTCTCGAAACGCAGATCGCGGTTGGTGACGATGCCGACCACCTTGCCGGCCTTGTCCACCACCGGCAAACCGGAGATGTGATAGCTGCGGGTAATGTCCAGGACATCGCGCACGCTCATATTAGGGCTGACGGTGATCGGGTCCTTCACCACGCCAGATTCATAACGCTTGACCTTGGCGACCTCGATCGCCTGCCGCTCGACAGTCAGGTTTTTATGGATGATGCCGATACCGCCTTCCTGGGCCAGGGTGATGGCCATCGGCGCCTCGGTCACCGTATCCATGGCGGCCGACAATATCGGGATATTCAAGGTGATTTTCTTGGTCAGGCGCGTTTTCAGGCTGACGTCGCGGGGCAGTATGTCGGATTGGGCGGGGACGAGCAGGACGTCGTCGAAGGTAAGGGCTTTCTGGAGGATGCGCATAACAGTGACCTAGCACGCAAAGCGGCATTATACCGGCTCACTCCGTCTCATGGGAGCCGACCTGGCCGGATACATAAGTTGATTCTTATGTTTTGGAAAAGATTGACGCATCCGGCCCCAGGAATTAACTTCGCCGTTGCCTAGAAGTCTGTTGAGATGAGGAGATAAGCATGAAGTTTCGCCCCTTTTCCCTGGCCATTGTTTCGTTGCCGGCCTTATTTTCGGCCGGTTGCAACAGTGCGCCTAGCCAGCAAACCGCCGCGCCGGTCACGCCGACCCTGAGCGCGAAGGCCAAGGCCGCGCTGGCGGAGGCCGATGCCGCAGTGAAGAATGCCAAGGCCAATTACACCTTGTGGGTGCCGGCCGATACCGCCTACAAAAAGGCCCAGGAAGCGGCCAAGGCTGGCGACAGCGCTGCCGTGTTGAAGGAAACCATGATCGTCATGGAACTCAATAAATTGGCCGCCGCTCAGACCAACTATCCTTCTACAGAAACAAAGTAACTCAGCGTGCGGCCTTGCGCCGCCGGATCGCCCGCGTTCAGCCAGCCGCCTCGCCACCGCCTTTTTTCATTGCCTTGCCCTCGGCGGCGCGTTGCTTGCGCACTTCCTTCGGGTCGGCAATTAGTGGTCGATAGATTTCCACCCGGTCATGATCGCGCAACACAGCCTCCGGCTTGGCCAGCTTGTTCCAGATACCGACCTTGTTTTTGCTCAGGTCGATCTCGGGGAATTCTGCTAGTAGGCCTGAATTTTCAATCGCCGCTTGCAGGCTACAACCCTCCTCTACGGCCATACGAACGACCTTTTGACGGCCCTTCAAGGCATAAACCAGTTCCACATTAATCATCGTTCACCGTAAACCTTCTCGGCCCGCAGGACGAAGGCGTCCACCAGGGTATTGGCAATATGGCCGAAAACCGGCCCCAGAACGGTCTCCAGCAAGTGGCTGGAAAAATCATATTGGAGCATGAAATTGATCTTGCAGGCGGTCTCGCCCAAGGGGCTGAAACGCCAATAACCTTCCAGACTCTTGAATGGTCCGCTCTTCAAACGTAACTGCATCTCCTCGGGGAAACGCTTAGTGTTGACGGTGGAGAACTGCTGGCTGACCTGCATATAGCCGATGTGTAGGGTCGCCTCGGTGATTGTCTCATTGCGGACATGCAACTCGCTATTGGCGCACCAAGGCAGAAACCTGGGGTACTCCTCCACGCCGTCCACCAATAGGAACATCTCGGCCGGGGTATAAGGCACCAGAACGGATTTGACGACTTGTGACATGTCAGGCAGGAAAAAATGACGGGCTGTTAAAATACACGAAAACCCGACCGGAACCCCACCCCTACATGAGCATCGTCGACAATCGCAAGGCCTTCCACGATTATTTTATCGAGGAAAAATATGAGGCCGGGCTGGCGCTGGAAGGCTGGGAGGTCAAGGCCATCCGGGCCGGCCGCGTCCAGCTCAAGGAGGCCTATGTAGTGGTCCGCAACGCGGCGGTTTGGCTGATCGGCTGCCACATCAGCCCATTGGCCACGGCCTCCACCCATATCCACCCCGATCCGACCCGATCGCGCAAGCTGCTGCTCCACGCCGGGGAGATAAGCAAGCTGATCGGCAAGGTCGAGCGGGCTGGCTATACCCTCATCCCGCTGGACATGCATTTCAGCAAGGGCCGGGTCAAACTTGAAATCGGCCTGGGCAAGGGCAAGAAACAGTTCGACAAGCGAGCGACCGAGAAGGAACGAGACTGGCAGCGGGAAAAGGCGCGCATCATGCGTCATGAAGCTTGATGCCGTGCGCCGACGACAAACCTGTCCGAGGCCGGCCCAATAGCGCCGGTTTGAGCGAGCTGGATGAGTTCGACGAGATCGTGGATGTCCGCTCGCCTGGCGAATACACCGAAGACCATATCCTGGGCGCCATCAACCTGCCGGTCCTGGATGACGAGGAACGCGCCCGAGTCGGCACGATCTACAGCCAGGTTTCACCCTTCGAGGCCAAACGTCTCGGCGCGGCCCTGGTGTCGCGCAACATCGCCCGTCACCTGGAAACCTGGCTGGCCGACAAGCCGAAGAAATATCGGCCATTGATTTATTGCTGGCGCGGCGGTACTCGCAGCGGGTCGATGACCCATGTGCTGCGCTCGGTCGGCTGGCAAGCGGCGCAACTGGAAGGCGGCTACAAGACCTACCGCAAGTCGGTCGCAGCCGACCTGACGACCTGGCCGGAGCGGTTACGCTATGCCGTGGTCTGCGGCCCGACCGGCGTCGGCAAGAGCCGTTTTCTGCGGGCATTGAGCGCGCTTGGCGGCCAGGTTCTGGACCTGGAAGAGATGGCAGCGCACATGGGCTCGGTGCTGGGCGCCTATCCGGACCGGCCTCAGCCCAGTCAAAAGCTGTTCGAAAGCCGTATCTGGTCCGCCCTGCGCCGATTCGATTCGAGCAAACCGGTATTTGTGGAATCGGAAAGCAATCGGATCGGCAATCTGCACACCCCGGAGGCGCTGCTAAGCCAGATGCGGGCCGCCGACTGTTTGAATCTGAGCGCCGCCCTGCCGGTCCGTGTCGCCTTACTAAAAGAGGAATACGGCCATTTTCTGGCCGATCCCGAGCGGCTCAACCGAGAACTGGACCGGCTGATCGAACTGCGCGGTCGGGCGACCGTGGAGCGCTGGAAGGCGCTGGCGCGCGCCGGACTATGGGACGACCTGGTGGCCGAACTGCTCGAAATTCACTATGACCCCGCCTATAGCCGCTCTTTGACGCATAACTACAGCCAGTCCATGCACGGCCGGCGGTTCACGCTTCAAGCCCCGGACGAGGCAACCGTCCGGCAATTGGCACAACAGGTTCTTGACGCCGATTAACCCCCTGCTAACTTGAAACCGTGACTCGGTAACAAGGCATAAATACCCTGCCACGCGGCTCTGTTCCTTTCACTTATCCTAAGGGGTAGCAATGTCCATTACCTGGGTCATGGTGGCTAACGCCAGTCACGCCAAGCTGTTCAGCAACGAGGGCCCGAACAAGGGTCTGCAACTAATCAAGGAACTGAGCCACCCGGAAAGTCGCGAAAAGGCTTCCGAACTGGTCAGCGACCGGATCGGCAACTTCGCCGGTTCCGGTAGTTATGCCCAGCCAACCCCGCCAAAGGTGCATGAAGCCGAACGCTTTGCCGCAGAAATCGCTCAGGAACTGGAACATGGACGACTCCAGAATACCTATGGGCGGCTGATTCTGGTGACTTCGGCGCATTTTATGGGCCTCTTAAACGACCGTTTGAGCCAGCCGGTACGCGACAAGATCAGCGACAGCATCAACAAGGATTACACCAGCCTGCAGGTCAAGGAGCTGGCCGGGCATCTTGAAAATTACATACGTTTATAAGAGCGGATAGCGTTCCAGTATCCGATAGCTCGCACCCTCCGGCGAGGCCACCGATTCGACCAGGACAAAGTCCTTCGCCGGCCATTCGATCGGCTCGCAATCGAGCCCGGCGGCTGGACATTCACCCGGACAATGGGCCTGGCGAAGCAAGGTAATGTGGGGCTTGTACGGCCGCCGGTCGAACGGAATCGCCATCTGTTCCAGCCGGGTTTCCAGCATCGAGACCAGTTGAAACAAGCCTTCTGGCGCTAGGTTTGGCGCCAAAAAGCCGATCCGATTATGGCGCCAGCATTCGGCCTGATCGAAAACTGCCTCGAAACCGACGGCCGATAACGAATGCAGCGCTTGGACCAGTTCAGCCAGGCGGCCCCGGGCCAGATTACCAATAAAGACCAGGGTCAGATGGATGGTATCGGGCCGAGTCGGCCGACCATCGAGCGCTTGATGCAAGCGGCCGGCGGCGGCAGTCAAGCGCTTGCGCAATGCCGCATTCGGCCAGAGCGCAAGGAAGACGCGGGCCGGCTTCAGCCCTTGGCGATCAGGCATACCGCGTGTGCTGCGATACCCTCGCCGCGACCAGTGAACCCGAGCATTTCAGTGGTTGTCGCCTTGACGTTGATCGCCTCGACCGCGACATTCAGATCGGCGGCGATGTTGGCCCGCATGGTTGGAATATACGGCGCCATTCGGGGGGCCTGAGCGATAATAGTGGCATCCACGTTGCCGACCTGCCAGCCGCTATCGCGCAACAATCGGGTGGCCAGGCGCAACAATTTTCGACTATCGATGCCCCGATAACGCGCGTCGCTGTCCGGAAAGTGGCGGCCGATGTCGCCCAGGCCCGCCGCGCCCAGCAGGGCATCGCAGATGGCGTGGAGCAACACGTCGGCATCGGAATGACCCAGCAGCCCGCGCTCGTGGGCGATTTCCACCCCGCCGATAATGAGCTTTCTACCTTCAGCGAAGGCATGTACGTCGAAACCGTGACCGATTCGCATAGTAAATTCCCGAGTAAAATGCAGTCGTTTTCCATTGAATAGTTTGCCATGAAACTTTACGGCATCCCTAACTGTGACACGGTCAAGAAGGCGCGCCTCTGGCTGGAGGCTCACGGCTTGGCCTATGAATTCCACGATTTCAAGAAACTAGGCGCGCCCGAAGCCATGATGAATGCGCTCATCAAGGTCTACGGCTGGGAGCCGCTTATCAACCGCAATGGCCCCACCTGGCGCAAGTTGCCGGACGAGCGCAAGGCCCAGGTCAAGGATGCCGCTTCGGCCCTGGCTCTGATGTGGGAAAACACCAGCGTCATCAAGCGGCCGATACTGGAACGGGATGGTCGTTATCTGCTTGGTTTCAAGGAAGGCGACTACAAAGAGTTATTGAGCCGCGACCACGGCGTCGGCGACTACGCCAAGGCGCTGATCCAGCGGCGCTCCATCACCCCGGAAGATGCCGGTTGTCAGGACTGGCTGGCAGAAAGACTAGCGCCTTTGGACTTTCGGATCGAGCGCATAGCCTCTGGCGGTGTCGTCAACCTGTGGGCGAGGCGAGGCGCTGCCGCGCCGCTGGTCTGTTTCGCCGGCCATACCGACGTGGTACCGACTGGTCCGCTGGAACGCTGGACCAGCGACCCATTTGAACCCACCGAGCGGGATGGCCAACTCTATGGCCGAGGCGCGGCAGATATGAAAGGCTCAATCGCCGCCTTCCTGGTTGCGGTGGAGACCTTTGTCGCAAAACACCCCGAACACCCAGGCAGCATCGCCTGGCTGATTACCTCCGACGAAGAAGGGCCGGCAGTGGATGGCACGGTCCAGGTGGTGGAGCTTCTGGCTAGCCGGAGCGAGCGGGTCGACTACTGCATAGTCGGCGAACCTACTTGCGTCCAGACCTTTGGCGACACACTGAAGAACGGTCGGCGCGGATCGCTGCATGGCCGGCTGACGGTAAAGGGTGTGCAGGGCCACATCGCCTACCCGCAAAAGGGCAAGAACCCCATCCACCTAGCGGCCCCGGCCATCGCTGAGCTAGCCGCCACAACCTGGGACGAGGGCAACGAATATTTTCCACCCACCACCTGGCAAATCTCCAACATCCACGGCGGCACCGGTGCGACCAACGTAATTCCGGGCCATCTCGACATCCTGTTCAACTTCCGTTTTTCCACCGCCAGCACGGTCGATGGCCTGCAAAAACGCGTCCATGCCATCCTCGACCGGCATGGCCTGGAATATGACCTCGATTGGGAGATCGGCGCCAAGCCCTTCCTCACCGCGCGCGGCAAGCTGGTCGACGCGCTATCGACCGCCATCAAGCAAACTACGGGTGTCGAAGCCCAACTATCGACCACCGGCGGCACCTCCGACGGCCGTTTTATTGCCGATATTTGCAGCGAAGTGGTGGAATTCGGCCCGATCAATCGCAGCATCCATCAGATCGACGAAAACGTCGGGCTAAGCGAGCTGACCCAACTGACCGACATCTACCGACTTACCCTGGAGGCCCTGTTTCATGTTTGATGCGGCCGCACGAGAATTTTCCACCCCTCGGGATTGGCTGCGCTTCGCCGTATCCCGCTTCAACGAGGCGGGTCTGGCCTATGGTCACGGCAGCGTCAACGCCTACGATGAAGCCGCCTATCTGATACTGCACACCCTGCGCTTGCCGCTCGACCAGTTGGAGCCATTCCTGGATGCCCACCTGTTGCCGGAAGAAACCGCCCGTCTGGCCAAAATTCTGCGCCGGCGCGTGGAACAGCGGATACCCGCCGCCTACCTGACCGGTGAGGCATGGCTGCAAGGCTACCGTTTCAGGGTCGATGAACGGGTCATCGTGCCCCGCTCGTTCCTAGCGCCGATGATCCTGGCACAGTTCGAACCCTGGCTGGACGCGCCGGAGCAAATCACCACCGCACTCGATCTATGCACCGGCTCCGGCTGCCTGGCCATCCTGACCGCCCTCGCCTTCCCGGCTGCCAAGGTCGATGCGGTCGATCTATCGCCGGATGCCCTGGCCGTGGCCCACGACAACGTCGGCGATTACGGCTTGAACGATCGTGTGCGTCTTCTCCAGTCCGATTTATTCAGTCAACTGAATAGCCAGAAATACGACCTGATCGTTGCCAACCCACCCTACGTCAACGCCGAGTCGATGGCCATACTGCCGCCGGAATACCGCCACGAACCCGGAATGGCACTGGGCTCAGGCGACGACGGCCTGGCCGCCACCCGGATCATCTTGCGGGAAGCACCCAAACACCTGAATCCGGGCGGCCTGCTGGCGGTGGAAATCGGACACAATCGGGAAGCGCTGGAAATAGCCTTCCCCGACATCGAATTCACCTGGCCGGTACTGGAAGGGGGCGAAGACACCCTATTCCTGGTACACCGAGAAGGTATAATCATTACTGACTAAGGCTTGGAGCCGCACATGGAAACAATCGATATTTTTTTGGCGTCGCTGTCCGACTCGCTGACCGAGGTCACCCATTTTCTGCCCAGGCTGCTAGTCGCCATCGTCGTGCTCATCCTCGGCTGGATGCTGGCCAAGGTCACCCGGGCCGGGATCATGCGCCTGCTCACCCTGCTAAAGTTCGACCGGGCGACAGAAAAGTCGGGGCTGGAATCCTTTCTCAAACACGCCGAAATGGAGGTCTCGATTGCCTCCATCATCGGCAATCTGGCCTACTGGATGATTATCCTGCTGATGATCGTCACCGTCGCCAACTCGCTCGGTCTGCAAATGGTCGCCGACCTGTTCAACAAGGTCGTGCTCTATATACCCAACGTCATCGTCGCCATCCTGGTCCTGGTATTCGGCACCATCCTGGCCCGCTTCATCAACCGGATGGTGTTCGCCTGGCTCAACAACGTCGAATTCTCCGGTGCGTTGACCGTCTCAACCTTCTCCGAATACGCCATGATGGTGTTCGTCTTCTTCATGGCCATGGAACAACTGCAAATCGCCAATGAACTTTTGACCGCTGCCTTCATCATCGCCTTCGGCGCGGTCGGCCTGGCCTTCGCCATCGCCTTCGGCCTGGGCGCCAAGGACTGGGCAGCGCGGGTGATCGAAGAACATGTCGCGCAGAAGAAAAAACCTTGACTAATAGAATTAGGGTCGGACCTGCGAAGCCGCGCGGAAGGCGGGCAATGGAGCGCAGCGGAATTGCCAGTCCGAGTAGATGCGGTTGTTAGGGGAGTGTCCTGAATTTTGTGTGCAAGGCGGTTTGAAGTTTCATTGCTTGCTGGTTGATTTTACGCC
>PFGT01000073.1 GCA_002782005.1 Hydrogenophilales bacterium CG12_big_fil_rev_8_21_14_0_65_61_21
CACGCTCCTGGAGCATCAGATTGGAGGGCCCCCGGCCATAGGTTACTCCCCGTCCGGTCGAGCGCATCGGGTCGATAGCGGGATAAGCCACAAAGGCCCGAACCGGAAAGCGGCGATATTCTGCCTTGCGCGGTTTTTTGAGCTCTACCATGATATAGAGCAGATTCCCCGGGCTTTTTGCTGAAACACCAAGATGCCACTGGTACTCGATATAGTCCTGATTGCCCATCAGGGTGCTACCGCTGGCCAAATGCTGCATCTTGGCATCGATATCGTAGGGCCAGCGATCAAAGAGCATCACGTCCATTTCAGGCCGGCCGAGATTCGGCATCCGCAACCCGAAGGTGTAGGCCTCCCCCGGTTCGACATCGACCAGGTAAATAAGATGCCGCCCCCCCTTAAAAGCAAAACCGTCACGATCCAGTGGGCTGCTGCGGTCAATAAAGTCGACTTGACCGAGGTACAACTGGCCATCGGCAGGAAGCGCGAACACGGGATAACCTGCGGCTCCGCCGCCAGCCGACGCAGGCAGCGAAACTATGATACTAAGCAGACAGACCCCGATCATTCCCAGCACCTTGATCAAGGTTAAAGATTGTCGACCCGAACGTTCAGTTGCCATATCTGGACGCCAATTGATAGATCGCCTCTTCGATACAGGCACGCAGGGCCTTGTCGACCCCCTCTTTTTTGTCATGCGAGATACTCGCATCGGCACTGCCGAGCGCGCCTTTTGTCATCGAATTCACGAAGCCCCCAAGTCCCGAAACAGAATAGCCGCCCTCTTGGATTTTTTTTCGGACGTTGATTGCGTCCATGACGGCCCCGGTTGCGGCATCCAGCACGCGTATGTCTAAACCAATCTCACCCGACTCACCGCTCTTTTCGACCCCTAAGCCCTTAAATGTCCCGGCAAGACCGGTTCGGCTTTCTGTCGGATTTGCCTCGGTGACGACCCCGACAAAAATATAATCGACCCCGGTCAACTGCTTGTTGCCGACATCACCGGTCGTCATCCCCTGCTGATTCAATTGCTTTTCGCGATAAACACTCTCTTCGAGGCGTTGTCGCTCCAGAACAAGAAAGCTATGTGATTTCACCAACGCTGTCGTAAACATATCGGTAGAAGACTGGACCGAAATTTCGGGCACCTCGCTTTTAAATTCATAAATCGTGACCGTTTTTTTG
>PFGT01000096.1 GCA_002782005.1 Hydrogenophilales bacterium CG12_big_fil_rev_8_21_14_0_65_61_21
CACGCCGAGGATGGCGTTGGCGCCGAATTTTTCCTTGTGGGGGGTGCCGTCCAGTTCGATCATGGCGCGATCTACTGCGCCCTGGTCGAGCGCGTCCATGCCGGTGAGTGCCGCCGCGATCTCGTTGTTGACGTGGCCGACCGCCTTCTTCACGCCCTTGCCGCCGTAACGGCTCTTGTCGCCATCGCGCAGTTCCAGCGCCTCATGGACGCCGGTGGATGCGCCGGATGGCACCCCCGCGCGGGCAAACGCGCCACATTCAAGTGAAACTTCCACCTCGACGGTGGGATTGCCGCGCGAATCGAGAATTTCACGGGCGTGGATGCGTTCGATATGGGTAGTCATGGCACATTTCCTTTTGGTTTAAAACTTTTCAAGTTGGCGGTTTGTCACGTTCAATTTGCGTGATGTAGGAGGCCGCTCCCCTGTGTCTGAGGTTTTATTGGGGTTCTGGCGCCCCTGCCGCAAAGGGATTGATTAAGTTCAGGTTTCCCACCTCCATGCGGTCTTGCATATCTTCGGTCAACAGGATTTGACAATTGGCGCGTTGCGCTGCGGCCACGATCTGGGCGTCCCACCACGAGAAGCCATAATGGTCAGCCAGCTTCCAGGCTGCCTCAATCAGTGCCGCATCGGTCTTGATCGGACGCCATGCCAAGAGGCTACGGACATCCTGGCGCGCCAGTTCGGTTGGAAAATCGGGTTTCAATTTCTGGGTAGCATTGACATAAAATTCCTGCAGCACTTGGAAACTCAAGCGCCCCTGGCGGCTACGCCATAGCGAAGCCATCCAGGCGTGGGCAACAGGCTGCTTAGTCGGTTGCCCGCCGTCCCGGGCATAAAGCAGGATGTTGGTATCGACGAACACCTTACCGTTCATGAGCAGCATCGCGGCTGAGATAAGGATGTGCAGGCGCGGGTTTATCCGACGTGGAGACAGCGACCACAGGCGCGGCCAGATAGTCCGCCATCGCCACCGAATAGTGCTCCTCATCCGCCATCTTCTCAGCCAGCAACTCCCCCAACATGCGAGAAACGCTGGTCTGGTGGGTGGCAGCCCATATCCGCGACCAATCGGCCACAGCATCGTCCAGTACAATCGTGACGTTACGCATAGTGCCCTCCAGATTGAACCACGAACTAAGTGTAACACGAAAAAAGTGTTATTTGATTTCCTCTTAGTCCGACAGACTCCTGGGCTGACGTCAGCGAGTGACAGCACCTCGCGCAGCCGTGACAATACGGATAACGCTTCTGATGCTGGGTGCCTGAATGAATCATCGTTTGCTTTTGCCGCTCATCGTCATCGGGCTGGCTGGTTGTCAGCCCGATGCGCCGCCGGCTTATCAGGGCTACGCCGAGGCCGAGTATGTCCGGGTGGCCTCGCCGTTGGCCGGGACGCTGGCGCGGTTGAGCGTGGCCCAGGGCGCGGCGGTGAAGGTGGGCGGCCCGCTGTTTGTGCTGGAGCAGGAGAACGAGGCGGCCGCGCGACGCGGCGCGGAGCAGCGGCTGACCCAGGCGCGGGCGCAATTGGCCGATCTGGAGAAGGGCCGGCGGCCGGATGAGATTGCCGCCATCGAGGCCCAGCGGCGGCAGGCCCAGGCGGCGCTGGGGCTGGCGGTAGCCAACTTGCAGCGGACTGAAAAACTCGTCGCCTCCGGATTTCAAAGTCCGGCAACGCTGGACCAGGCGCGCTCGACGTGCGATCAGGCGCGGGCGATGCTGGCTGAGGTCGATGCCCAATTGCGGGTGGCCCGGTTGGCCAGCCGGGCCGATCAGGTTGCTGCGGCACGCGCCGCCGTGGCATCGGCCCAGGCGGCAGTCGATCAGGCGGTCTGGCAGACGGCGCGGAAGACGGTGACGGCGCCGGTCGACGGTGTGGTGCAGGATCGACTCTATCTGCCGGGCGAGTTCGTCGCGGCCGGCTCGCCGGTGCTGTCCATCCTGCCACCGGGCAATATCAAGTTGCGCTTCTTCGTGCCGGAGACCGAGCTGCCCCGATTCAAGCCAGGCACGCGGGTAAAGGTGGGTTGCGACGGTTGCGGCGCGGCTATCGCGGCGACGGTGAGTTTCGTGTCCAGCCAGCCGGAGTACACCCCGCCGGTGATCTACAACCGCGATAACCGGACCAAGCTGGTTTGGCTGGTGGAGGCGCGGCCGGGTCTTCAAGACGCGATTAAGCTGTCGCCGGGGCAACCGGTGGATGTGAGATTGCCCTGATGCCGGAACTGGCCATCGATGTTGTCGGCCTCTCCAAGAGCTTCGCCGGCAAGGCGGCGGTGAGCGGCCTGAGCCTGAAGGTGCCTAGGGGCAGCATCTTCGGTTTTCTCGGCCCCAACGGCAGCGGCAAGACCACCTCGATCCGGATGCTGTGCGGCCTGCTGACGCCGGATGCCGGCAGCGGCGCCTGTCTGGGCCTGGACCTGATTCGCGATACCGACCGGATCAAGCGCCAGGTCGGTTACATGACCCAGCGCTTTTCTCTGTATGAAGACCTGACCATCCGCGAGAACCTCGATTTCATCGCCCGCATGTACGGCATGGCCCAGCGCCGCCAGGCGGTCGACGCATCGCTGGCCCGGTTGGGCTTGGCGGATCGGCGCAACCAGTTGGCCGGCACCCTGTCGGGCGGCTGGAAACAGCGCCTGGCCCTGGCCGCCTGCCTATTGCATTCGCCGCAACTGCTGCTGCTCGACGAGCCGACTGCCGGCGTCGATCCCAAGGCCCGGCGCGATTTTTGGCAGGAGATACACAAACTGGCGGCAGAGGGCATCACGGTGCTGGTATCGACCCATTACATGGACGAGGCGGAACGCTGTAACGAACTGGCCTACATCGCCTATGGCAACCTGCTGGCCAGCGGTACGCCGCAGGCCATACTGGCCAGCTCGGGATTGGTGACCTGGCGGGTGGAGGGCGACGACCTGGCCGCCTTGGCTGACCGGTTGCGCGGCTGCCCAGGCGTCGAGCAAGTAGTGCCGTTCGGCAACGCCCTGCATGTCTCCGGCACCGATGCCGAGCGGCTGGCCGCCTGCACCGCAGACCTGCGCCGCGATTCCCGTTGGCAGTGGCAACCGGCCGAGCCGGGTCTGGAAGACGTGTTCATCCAGTTGATGGATCGGGCCAAGGAAAACGGCGCATGAACCTGTTTTCCTTCTCCCGCTTCGCCGCCGTGGTGGTGAAGGAGTTCATCCAGATGCGTCGGGACCGGCTCACCTTCGCCATGATGGTGGGCATCCCGCTGATGCAGTTGCTGCTGTTCGGCTTCGCCATCAACTCGGACCCCAAGCACCTGCCCACGGCGGTGCGTATCGCCGAGAACAGCCAGTTTGCCCGCTCGTTCGTCGCGGCGATGCAAAACAGCGGTTATTTCACCATCGTCAGCCGCACCGCCAGCGAGGCCGAGGCCGCCGAACTACTGGCGCGCGGCGAGGCGCAGTTTGTGATCGACATCCCGGCCGATTTCGCCCGCCGGGTGCAGCGCGGCGAGCGGCCGGCCATCCTGGTAGAGGCCGATGCCACTGACCCGGCGGCCACCAGTAACGCGCTCGGGGCGCTGTCGACGCTGGCCCAGACGGCGCTCGACCGCGACCTGGCCGGTCCGCTGGCGCGCCTCAAGTCCGGGCCGCCGCCGTTCGAGGTGCGCCTGCATCGCCGGTACAACCCGGAGGGCATCACCCAGTACAACATCGTGCCCGGCCTGATGGGGGTAATCCTGACCATGACCATGGTGATGGGCACCGGGTTGGCGGTGACCCGGGAGCGGGAGCGCGGCACCATGGAGAACCTGCTGGCGACGCCGGTCCGGCCGCTGGAGGTGACCCTGGGCAAGATCGTGCCCAATATCCTGGTGGCGCTGATCCAGGTGACGCTGATCCTGTTAGCCTCGTATTTTGTCTTCCATGTGCCCATGGTCGGCAGCCTGGCCCTGCTTTATGCCTGCGCCATGGTGTTCGTGTTCGCCCTGCTGGGCGTCGGCATCACCTTCTCCACCTTGGCCAAAAACCAGATGCAATCGATGCAGATGACCATGTTCTTCTTCCTGCCCAACATGATGCTGTCCGGCTTCATGTTTCCGTTCCGGGGGATGCCGGGCTGGGCTCAGGCCATTGGCGAGGTACTGCCGCTGACCCATTTCCTGCGCATCGTGCGCGGCATCCTGCTCAAGGGTAACGGCCTGGCCGAGGTACTGCCGGAGTTGGGGCCGATCGTGGCCTTCTTCCTGGTGGTCATGGCCATTGCCCTGAAGCGCTATCGGCGCACGCTGGACTGAGCGCAGTGGTCGGTATGTGCTAAGATTTTCCAGTCGCAGCAACCGCCGGATAAACGCCATGGACTATGAGAATGCCCGCCACCTGATGATCGAACAGCAGATTCGCCCCTGGGAGGTGCTGGACCCGGTGGTGCTGGACTTGCTGACCAGGCTGAAGCGGGAGGACTTCGTCCCCGCCATCTACCGTTCGCTGGCCTTCGTCGATATGGCGATTCCGCTCGGCAATGGCGAAGCCATGTGGGAGCCCAAACTCGAAGCGCGAGTGGTGCAGAACTTGGCCTTGAAACGCACCGACCGGGTCCTGGAAGTCGGCGCCGGCAGCGGCTATCTGACCGCCCTGCTGGCCTCGCTGGCGGCCGAGGTGGTCAGCATCGAAATCGACCCCGAGCTGAAGGAAACCGCCGAGAAGACGCTCAAGGCCCATGGTCTGGAGAACGTGACCGTCAAGCTGGGCGACGCCGCCCGCGACTGGAACGCCGACGGCCGGTTCGACGCGATCGTGCTGACTGGTTCCTCACCAGTGCTGCCCGAGGCCTACTTGAACCGGCTCAACCCGGGCGGTCGCCTGTTCGCCGTGGTCGGCGAAGGCCCAGCCATGGCAGCGTTGCTGGTGACCTGCGCTGGCCCTGGCGCCTGTCGTCGGGAAGTGCTGTTCGAGACCAGCGTCAAGGCCCTGGTCCATGCCCTGGAACCGGAGCGGTTCGTATTCTGAGACGAACCTCGATCCGGCGGGCCGACTTATTGAGATCATGATCTGATGCGTAAAACATGTTTGTCCATCGGCCTCGCTGTGCTTTTCGGGCAGGCCGATGCCGCCAATCTGACCGACATCTACCGCCTGGCCCAACAGAACGATGCCGTCTACGCCTCGGCCCAGGCCGCCTACCAGGCCGGCATGGAAAAGCTGCTCCAGGCGCGTTCGCTGTTGTTGCCCAGCCTCAATCTGGCCGCCGGTCTCAACCACTATGAGACCGATACCAATGTCAGCGACCCGAAACACTACACCTCGCCCGGCCTGACCCTGACCCTGATCCAGCCGCTCTATCGCAAGCAAAACCTGGAGGCGCTGGAACAGGCCAGACTCCAGGTCCAGGCGGTCGAGGCCCAGCTCAAGCTGGCCCGGCAAAGCCTCATCCTGCGTACCGCCCAGGCCTATTTCGACGTGTTGCAGGCCCAGGACAACCTGGCCACGGCCCAGGCTCAGAAGGCCGCCATCGCCCAGCAACTGGCCCAGGCCAGGAAGAGCTTCGAGGTGGGCGCCGCGACCATCGTCGATAGCCACGAGGCACAGGCCAGTTTCGATGCCACCGTGGCCCTGGAGATCGCCGCCGGGAACGACCTGGAAGTCAAACGCCGGACGCTGGAAAAATTGATTATGGCCGAGGCGCCCAAACTCGACTCGCTCACCAGCAACGTAGCGGCGCCCCGACCGCAGCCCGACGATATGAACGCCTGGGTCAAGCAGGCCGAGGCGGACAGCCTGTCGGTGGCGGTCGGTCTGGCCAACGCCGAGATCGCCCGGCGCGAGGTGGCCAGGCAGAATGCCGGGTATCGGCCCACCTTGGACCTGGCCGTCAGCTATGGCCTGACCAACAACACCGTGGTAGGCAGTGTCAGCGGGGTCGATAGCCGCAGCGCCGCGATCGGCCTGCAACTGGGCTGGAACCTCTATCAGGGCGGCGCGACCCGCTCCCTGGTGCGCGAGGCCGTGGCCAATCAGGAAAAGGCCCGTTTCGATCTGGAGAACGCCCGTCGGCAGGCCGCGCTGGATACCCGCCAGGCCTATCTGGGCGTGGTCTCGGGCGATGCCCGGGTAGCAGCGCTGCAACAGGCGGTGGTATCGAGCGAGACCCAGTTGAAGTCCACCAAACTGGGTCAGGAAGTGGGCGTGCGGACGGCGGTCGATGTGCTCAATGCCGAGCAGCAGTTACACAGCGCCCAGCGCGACCTGGCCGCAGCCCGCTATGCCGCGCTGATCAGCGGGCTCAATCTCAAGGCCGCTGCCGGGGTATTATCCGAAGCCGATATGCAGGCGCTTGACGCACTGCTAAAACACCAGTAGAGATTCATCCCGACAAGGTGGCTATCCTCGGAGTCTGGCCAATTCCGGCTCCAGCAGCGCCATCGCCTTTTGCGTCGCGCCTTGATGGGCCTGGCTGAAGTGCCAGCCGGCCTTGCTCATCAGACGGCGTTGCTCGGGGTTACGGTAGAGCTGTTTCACGGCTCGGGCCAGGTCTTCGGCGTCGGCGACCCGCCTTGCGGCCCCGGCCTCGATGGCCAATTTGGCCGCCTCCATAAAGTTCCAGGTATGCGGCCCGATCAGCGCCGGGCAGCCGGCCGCTGCCGCTTCGATCAGGTTCTGACCGCCCAGTGGCAACAGGCTGCCGCCGATGAAGGCGACGTCGGCGGCTGCGTAATAGGCCGCCATCTCGCCCATGCTGTCGCCCAGAAAGACCTCGGTTTGTCGGCCGACCGGCTCCTCGCGACTGCGCCGGGCAAGGTCCACGCCACGACTCGCCAATTGGGCGGCAACCGTGGCGAAGCGTTGCGGGTGGCGCGGCACGATAACCAGCAGCAGGTCGGGGATGTCGATCTCAAGGCAGGTATCCAGGATCAGCGCCTCTTCGCCTTCGCGGGTGCTGGCGGCGAGAAAAACGAAACGGCCGGCGAACAGTAGGCGCAGGGCCTCAGCTCGTGCCGCTGTGCCGTCTGGGGCGGCGATGTCGAACTTCAGGTTGCCGGTGACCTGGCAGTCGTGCGCGCCGAGCCGGGTCAGGCGCCGGGCATCGGCCTCGGTCTGGGCCGCCAGTCCGGCCAAGCCGGCCAGCGCGGGCTGGATCAGGCGGCGGATGCGGCCATAACCACGGGCCGAGCGGGCCGATAGACGGGCGTTGACCAGAAAGGTCGGTACGCCGCGTTTCTGGCAGCCGGAATACAGATTCGGCCAGATTTCGGTTTCCAGAAAGATGGCGATGTCGGGGTGGGCGCGATCCAGAAAATGGTCGATCAAGGCCGGCAGGTCATAAGGCAGATAGGCGAGCCGAACCTCCGGGCCGAATAGTTCGGCCGCCGTCGCGCGACCCGTGGGGGTGGTGGTGGTGAGCAGCAGGGTGCAGTCGGGACGGCGTGCCCGCAAGGCCTGGATCAGGGGCGCGGCGGCACGAGCCTCGCCCACCGACACGGCATGTAGCCAGATCACTGGGCCAGGTGGCAACTTGGGCGCCCAGCCCAGACGTTCGCGCCAGTGGCGTCGATATTCCGGTTGCTTGCGGCCCCGCCAGATCAGGTACAGGAACATGAACGGCAGGGCCAGCCACCAGGCCAGGATATAGAGGGCGCGCATGGCTAAATTCTAATCGTTTGCCGGCTGGGCTAAAATGCCCACCACTAAAAGGAGTGGTGATGAAAGTTCTCATTACCGGTTGCGCCGGTTTTATTGGTATGCACGTCGCCCAATTGCTGTTGGCGCGGGGCGACCAGGTGGTCGGGGTGGACAACCTCAACGATTATTACGATCCCGCCCTGAAGCTGGCCCGGCTGGCGCAGTTGCAGCCCCATGCCGGGTTTCGCTTTATCCAGACGGACATCGCCGACGCCATGGCCATGGAAGACCTGTTCGCTGCCGAGCGCTTCAACCGGGTGGTCAACCTGGCGGCCCAGCCCGGCGTGCGCTATTCGCTGAAGAACCCGCACGCCTACATCCAGACCAACCTGGTCGGCTTCGGCAACATCCTGGAAGGCTGTCGCCACAACGGGGTCGAGCATCTGGTCTACGCCAGTTCGTCCAGCGTCTATGGCGCCAACACCCGGATGCCGTTCTCGGTCCACGACAACGTCGACCATCCAGTCAGCCTGTACGCCGCCAGCAAGAAGGCCAATGAGCTGATGGCCCACAGCTACAGCCACCTGTATGGCCTGCCCAGCACCGGCCTCAGATACTTCACCGTCTACGGCCCCTGGGGCCGGCCCGACATGTCGCCCTGGCTGTTCACCTCGGCGATTCTGGAGGACCGGACCATCGACGTGTTCAACCAGGGCCGGATGCAGCGCGACTTCACCTACATCGACGACATCGCCGAGGGCACCGTGCGGGTACTCGACCGCATTGCCGCGCCAAACCCCGAGTTCGACACCAGCGCCCCGGACCCGAGTTCCAGCTACGCGCCGTTCAGGGTCTACAACATCGGCAACCATGAGCCGGTCGAGTTGATGACCTTCATCAAGACCATAGAAGACGCGCTCGGCAAGAAGGCGCAAAAGAGATTCCTGGCCATGCAGCCGGGCGACGTGGTGGCGACCTATGCCGATGTCGAAGACCTCAAGCGCGACGTCGGCTTCGAACCCAAGACGCCGCTAGCCGACGGCATCGGTCGCTGGGTCGAGTGGTATCGGCAATACCATGGTCTTTGAATGGGATGCGGAACTTTTTGAGTGGCAAATGCCACCTAGGTTATCCATCAACCCCTGGAACCGTCCATGAGGGTCGAAAAAGCTTGGCGGGCCGCCATTTTTCTCAGATTCCGCCTCACCCAAAAAAACTATGCCCCATTTTGTATCTTACGTTGAGAGAATTAAGTGTCTGCCGAACAACTAGGTGATTATTTGCTGGACCAGGGTCGGCTGGACCGGCCCGGCCTGGACCACATCCTCAAGGAGCGGTCGGCTAGCGGGGCCGGCGAGTCGTTCGCCGCGACCCTGGTGCGCCTGGGCGTGATGCCTGAGCAGGCCGCCTTCGAGGCCTGGTCGGCGCAGTCCGGTGTGCCCTTGGTCCGGACCGCCGATTTCCCGGAGATTCCCATCCTGGAGGAGCGGGTATCGAATCGTTTCCTCAAGGAGTCGCGCATCCTGCCCTTGCGCGAGGAGGCCGACGCGGTGCAGTTGGCCATGGCCAATCCGGATGACGGCTATGTCCTGGAGGCCATGCGTCTGGTCACCAACCGCCTGATTCAGCCCCGGCTGGCCTTGCCCTCCGAACTGGACGCGGCCTTCGAGCGCCTGTATGGGGCCGATCGCAACATCGACCGGATCGTCAGCGACATCGTGGTCACCAGCGAGGAAGACGATAGCGTCGAGGTCCAGCACCTGAAGGACCTGGCCAGCGAGGCGCCGGTTATCCGGCTGGTCAACCTGGTGTTCGAGCGGGCCTTGGATGCGCGCGCCTCGGACATCCATATCGAGCCGTTCGAGAGCCGCCTGATCATCCGCTACCGGATCGACGGCGTGATGGTGGAACAGGAATCGCCGCCGCGTCGCCTGTCCGCCGCAGTCATTTCCCGGATCAAGATCATGTCCAGCCTGGACATCGCCGAGCGCCGGCTGCCCCAGGACGGCCGCATCAAGCTGCGGATCAAGGGCCGCGAGGTCGATCTGCGGGTCTCCACCGTGCCCACCATGCACGGCGAGAGCGTGGTGATGCGGATACTGGACAAGGGCGGCGTGCCCCTGAATTTCGACCGCCTGGGCTTCGATAAACATTCCCTCAAGGCCTTCATGGCGGTGTTGACCCAGCCGCACGGCATCGTCCTGGTGACCGGCCCGACCGGGTCCGGCAAGACCACCACCCTGTACACCGCCTTGCAGATGCTCAACAAGTCGGACGTCAAGATACTCACCGTGGAAGACCCGGTGGAATATCAGATGGAGGGCGTCAACCAGATTCAGGTCAAGCCGCAGATCGGCCTGACCTTCGCCAATGCCTTGCGCTCCATCGTCCGTCAGGACCCGGACGTCATCATGATCGGCGAGATCCGCGACCTGGAAACGGCGCAGATCGCCGTGCAGTCGGCCCTCACCGGCCACGTGGTGATCTCGACCTTGCATACCAACGATGCCCCCAGCACGGTCAACCGCCTGCTCGACATGGGCGTCGACGATTACCTGCTCACCTCGACGGTCAACGGCATCCTGGCCCAGCGCCTGGTGCGCACCCTGTGTCCGGAGTGCGCCGAATATTACCAACCGCTGCCCGAGGTCCTGGCCGAGCTGGGCATGGAGGCGCACCTGGGCGACGGCCCATTGCGCCTGAAACGACCGGTCGGCTGCGAGGCCTGCGGCCATACCGGCTTTATCGGTCGGACCGGCATCCTGGAGGTGATGCCGATCACCGACGGCCTGCGCTCCATGATCATGCAGCACGCGGTGGCCGGCGAGCTGCGCCGCATGGCGATTTCGGAAGGGATGCGCACCCTGTACGAGGATGGCATCAACAAGGTGCTGGCCGGGGTGACCACCCTCGACGAGGTGCTGCGCGTGACGAGGGACGATTAATTGGCCCAGTATCGTTACCAGGCAGTCAATGCCAGCGGCGAGCAGTTAGCGGGCGACATGGAGGCGCATGGCCCGGAGATGGTGGTTCAGCGCCTGCAAAATATGGGCTATGTGCCGATCCGGGTTGACGAGCTGGCGGCCAGGGGTGGCGCTTCGGGGTTCAGCTTCGGTCGTCGTGGCCGGCTCAGCCAGGACGACATCGCGCTCTTCACCCAGGAGATCGCTACCTTGCTCAAGGCCGGTCTGCCGCTCGATCGGGCGCTGGAGGTCATCATCCATTTGTCGGAAAACGACGCGACCCAGGAACTGGTCAAGCAGATTCGCGAGGACGTGCGTGGCGGCGCCACCTTGCACGCCGCCATGGAGGCGCGCAACGGCGTGTTCTCGCGGCTGTACCTGAACATGATCCGGGCCGGTGAGGCGAGCGGCGCGCTGGCCATGGTGATGGCCCGGCTGACCGAGTTCATGGAGCGTTCCAAGGAACTGAAGGAAACGGTCAAATCGGCCATGATCTACCCGGTCATCCTGGTCATGGTGGCGGTCTTGTCGGTGGTGGTGCTGCTGATGTTCGTGGTGCCGCAGTTCTCCCAGATGTTCGCCGAATCGGGCAAGGCGCTGCCGCTGCCGACCCAGATCGTCATCGCCGCCGGCGACTTCTTTCGTAAATACTGGTGGGCCTTGCTGCTTGGCGGCTATCTGGCCTACTGGCTGATGGGCCGGCAGATGGCCAACCCGGCCAGCCGTTACCGTTGGGACGAGCGTTTTCTCGGCCTGCCGCTGATCGGCGATCTGCTGGCCCGGATCGAGGTGGCGCGTTTTTCCCGCACCCTGGGCACCCTGCTGGCCAATGGCGTCAGCCTGTTGTCGGCGCTGTCCATTGTCCGGGAGACCTTGACCAACAGCTTCATGGCCGAGCGCCTGGATGGGGTCGTCGCCCAGTTGCGCGAAGGCAAGGGGCTGGGCCGGCCGCTGCTGGAAACCGGCGTGTTTCCCGGCCTGGCCGTGCATATGGTGATGGTCGGCGAGGAGACCGGCCGCTTGCAGGAGATGCTGTTTCAGGTGGCCGACGTCTTCGACCGCGAGGTGCAACGGACCGTCAAACGGATGTTGGCGTTGATGGAGCCGGTCTTGATCCTGGGCCTGGGCCTGGTCATCGGCAGCATCATCATGTCGATCCTGGTTGCGATCCTCAGCGTCAACGACCTGACCCAGTAACCGAATTTTTCTATATGGAGTAGCGCAATGAATTTGAACGTAAAACCTATACGGGCGGCATCGAGCCGGGGCTTCACCCTGATCGAGTTGTTGGTGGTGCTGGTCATCCTGGGCCTATTGGCGGCCCTGGCCGGGCCCAAGATCATCGGCTATCTGGGCGGCGCGAAGTCGGACAGCGCCAAGTTGCAGATCAGTGAATTCGAGCAGGCCCTGGACCTCTACAAGCTGGAGGTGGGCAATTACCCATCCACCCAGGACGGATTGCTGGCCATGGTTCAGGCCCCGTCCGGGGCGGACAAGTGGCATGGCCCCTACCTGAAGAAAAAAGAGGTGCCCAAGGACCCCTGGGGCAACGATTATCACTATGACTCGCCGGGCCAGCATGGCGCCTTCGACCTGTATAGCTTCGGCGCCGATAACCGCGAAGGCGGCGACGGCGAGAACAAGGACCTGGTGAACTGGTGAGTCGGCAACACGGCTTCACGCTGCTGGAAATCCTGGTGGTGATGGCCCTCATGGGCCTGATGTATGCCTTGGTGCCGCCCCTGATCTCGACCAGCGGCAGCACCACCGAACTACGGGCGGCGGCCCGGCAACTGGCGGCGGGGCTGCGCAAGGCACGCGGCCATGCCGTGGCCAGCCATCGCGACGCGACCCTGACCGTCGATGTCGAACAACACCGTTTCCAGGTCACCGGCGATTCCCGTGACTATGCCCTGCCCAAGACCGCCGCGCTCAGCGTCTACACCGCCAAGGCCGAGGCGGTGGAGGAAAAGGTCGCCGCCATCCGCTTCTTCCCGGACGGCAGCTCCACCGGCGGGGCGATCGGCATCGCCAATGGCGGCGTCAAATTTCGCGTCGACGTCGACTGGCTGACCGGCAGTGTGACCATCCTCGATTGACCATGGCGCGCCGCGAGCGGGGTTTTTCCCTATTGGAAATCTTGGTGGCCTTCGTCATCCTGGCCCTGGCCATGGGCGTCATCATGCGGATTTTTTCCGGCGCGCTGAACAATATCGGCACCGTCGACCACCATGCCCATGCCGTCCTGGTGGCCGAATCGGTGCTTGACTCGCTGGGCGTCGAGACACCGCTGACCGAAGGCGAACTCGCTGGCGAGGACGGCCAGGGCTATCGCTGGCACGCCCTGGTCAGCCGTTATGTCGATGCCAACGCCGTGCTCGACGACCTGTCCAACCCGCTCATCCTGTACCAGATCGCCCTGGACGTGAACTGGGGGGCCGAGGGAACCAACGCCCCCGGTTTGCATCTGACTACGCTGCGAGCGGCCCCTAAGCCATGAAACAGCGCGGTTTCACGCTCCTGGAGATGATTATCGGCATCACCCTGCTGGGCTTCATCCTGGTGCTGCTTTATGGCGGCCTGCGCTTGGGCATCCGTAGTTGGGACGCCGGCAATCAGCGGGTGGAGGCCACCTCCCGCCAGGTGATCGTCAGCGATTTTTTGCGTCGCCTGTTGGCGCAAACGTATCCGCTGCAATGGACCCAGGATGACGGCAAGAAGACCTTGGCCTTTTCCGGCGCGGCCGATGCCCTCCACTTTGCCGGCCCCATACCGGCGCGGCTGGGCGCGGGCGGCATCCAGTTGATCGCGCTGGAGGGGGCGAAGGATGACCCCGGCCAGGCGCTGCGGCTACGCTGGCAAGCGCCGGACCCCAAGGCGCACGCCTTCGACTTCTCGGGCGAGTTCGACGCCACCGACCAGGCGCACCTGGTCAAGGGCGTGGAGAAGATCGAGTTCGCCTACTTCGGCGCCGAGAACCAGGACGACGACCCGGCCTGGCACGACGAATGGCACAGCGACACCCGGCTGCCGCAGTTGATTCGGTTGCGCTTGACGCCGAGCGGTAGCCAGCAATGGCCCGACCTGATGGTGGCGGTCAGGTTGAATGAAAACGCCGGCTGTCGCTGGGACAGCTTCTACAAGCATTGCGTCGGCCAATGACGATTGCACTTGGGGATACCTTGAAAAAACCGTCGTACCCGCGCAGGCGGATATCCAGTAGTCTGATTTTATCGGGCCCTGATCGGCGCGAGCGCGGCATCGCCCTGGTGGCCGTTCTGTGGGTGACGGTATTGCTGACCATCATCGTCAGCAGTTTTGCCTACAGCGTGCGGACCCATGTCCAGTCGACCGGTAGCCAGGTTTCCCGTGCGCAGGCGGCGGCGCTGGCCGATGCCGGGGTCCACCGGGCCCTGTATGAATTGCTCAAGCCGGCCACGGATGGGGCGCGGTGGAAGGCCCAGGGACAACAAAACGCCTTTGAACTGGGCGCTGGCAAGGTGGTGGTAAAGATCGTCAACGAAAGCGCCTTTATCGACTTGAACTATGCCTCGGAGAATCTGTTGCTCAGTTTATTTACCTCGGTTGGGCTCGATGCCGGTGAGGCGCAAGCCATGGTCGATGCGATCGAGGATTGGCGCGATGCCGACGACCTGCCTCGCCTGTCGGGCGCGGAGCGCGACCAGTACCAGGCGGCCGGGCTCAAGCAGGTGCCCGCCAACCAGAATTTTCGGACCGTGGACGAATTGAAATCGGTGCTGGGGATGACCCCCGATCTTTTTGCCCACGTCTCAGGCGCCTTGACGGTCTATACAAAATCGACCGGGATCGACGCCAGCGTCGCCGTGCGCCAGGTGTTATTGGCGCTGCCCAATGTAAAGGCCGAAGAGGTCGATGCCTATCTAGCCGTTCGCCAGGACGAATTGGCGGCGGGACAGGTGCCGACGCCGTTCCCGGCGGCAGCGGGGTTTACCGGAGGGGCGACCAGCATGGTATATAATCTGCGCTCCGAGGCCGTCCTGCCGGATGGCAGTTTTTTTGTCCGGGAGGCGGTCGTCAGGCTGACTGGCGATACGAAGCGGCCATTCGACTTTCTTGATTGGAGGGAGGCGCGGCCCTAACCGGTTTAAGCGATCATCATGGCAGCCAGCACCATACCCTACCGCAGTCAAAACAACCGATCAGGTGCCAGCTTTGCCGGCGTCGGTCGTTTTTTTTGCTGGTGGCGCGACGAGTTGGCGTCCCTTATCCCTGCCGCGTTGTTGCCCTACCCCAGGGCTGCGGGCAAGTATTTATGGGCGGAATTCGAGGCCGACGGCATCGTGCTCAGAGTGGCTCGTGGCGGCCAACTGGCCGATGCGGGTAAGGTTGCCTTGTCTGCTCGGGACGAGGACTCCAATAAGCTGGCATTTAAAGCCCTATATGGCAAATCGCGTCGCCCTGCGCTGGGCCTGAGCATCCCGTCCGAACGCATCCTGCGCAAAACGATCGAGCTGCCTCTGGCGGTAAAAGAAAACCTCCGCCCGGCGCTGGCCTTTGAACTCAATCGACAAACCCCTTTTAATGCCGATCAAGCCTATTTCGATTACCGGGTGCGCGCGATTCGGCCAAAGGCAGGGCAGATACAAGTCGAACTGATTGTTTCGGACCGGCGCCAGATCGATCGCGAACTGGCAATGCTGGCGAAGTGGGGCCACCCGTGTCAGGTCGTGGCGCCAACGGATGAACTGGCTGGCGAGCCGCGCTATGCCAACTTGCTGCCGCCGGAGGCCCGCGCGCGGACCACCCTGGCGACGAAATGGCGGTATGCCGGCATGGCGCTTATCACCATTGCCTTGCTCGGCGCCACCCTAGCTATTCCGCTGTGGCAAAAACGGGCAGCGGTCATCGTGCTCAATGGCGAGGCCGCCAACATGAAACAGCAGGCTCAGGCGGTGGATGACTTGCAACACAGCCTGGCCAAGGCCAGCGCCGAATATCAGTATCTGCTTGAACGAAAATTCAAACGGCCGGCCAAGGTCGCGCTGGTTGAAGAAGTGACCCGTCTGCTGCCGGACGATACCTGGCTCAGCAGCCTTGAGGTCAAGGCCAATGAGGTCGTCCTCAATGGCGAAACGAACTCCTCGACCAAACTGATTCGGCTGATGGAGGGGTCTTCGTTGATTCAGGACGCGGCATTCAACTCCCCGGTCGTCAAAGACCGCAACAATAATCTTGAACGCTTCCAGTTGAGCGCCAAGATCAAAGAGACCAGCGCCGCCGAGGCCTTGGGCCAACAAATGCAGACGCCGAAGCAGCCGGCGACGACCCGAAAAACCGGCGGACAACGTTGATGCGACCCTTGACCGCGCTTGAGAAACGACTGGCGGCGATAACGCTATCGCTCCTGGTCCTTGCGGCCGTGGCGGCGGCGGTCGTGTTCCCCTATCGCCTAGCCGCCCGGCATTATGACGAGGCCATCGAGACGCGCCTTGACGAAATCGCGCGCTACCAGCGGATAGCCGCCGCCAAGCAAAGCGTGCAAAAGGCGATCGCCGAGGTGAACGGCCGGGATGCCCGGAAATTCTTCCTCAAATCCAGCGCCTCGGCGCTGGCGGCGGCCGACATCCAGCAAATCGTTCAAACCCTGGTGGAGGCCAATGCCCTTCAGCTTGAAAGCATGCAGATCGCGGCGCCCAAGAATGAAGACGGTTACCGGCGAATTGCGCTTAACCTGCGGCTGCGCGGCAAATTGGCCGGCTTGCAGAACACCTTGTACTCGTTAGAGATGACCCAACCCTATTTATTCATCGATAACCTGAGCATACAGTCCACCGTGCGGCCGAATTTCAGACCCACACCCGGCGTCGAACCTGATGTTATGTCGCAGTTCGATCTATATGGCTATGCCCAAGTGATAAAGAGCGATGTCGCGCCTAGACATTAGGCACCTTTCCGTCGCCGCCTGGGCCATCGTCAATATGGTCCTGTGCGTGGTCATCGGCCAGGAGACCGGCTGGGGCCGGCATATCCATAAGGCGCCGCCGGTCGCCAAGGTCCTGGCACCGGATGAAGTCAAGCTGGAGCTGCTGACCGAGTACAACCTGCCGGCCATGGACAAACAATATCCCCAGACCCTGGAGCGGCCCCTGTTCGTCCCGACCCGTCGCCCCGCCCCGCCGATCCCGCCGCCACCGCCGCCGCCGCCACCGCCCAAGCCGACCATGAAGAAAGGGCAGTTCCAGTTGATGGGGGTGATGATTCTGCCTTCCAGTAGCTACGTTATGCTGCGTGATATTTCGAACGGCGTGACCAGAAAGATCGAGAAAGGTCAGACAATCAACGGAATTCTGCTGAAAGATGTGGAACCCGAACGGGCGACACTCACTCAATACGACGATAGTGAAATGCTGCTCATGAAGATACAGCCCAGTCCCAAGGGAGGGGTACCTGTTCAACCCCAAAGAGTTGTCGGCGGAGGTCTACCGAATATCCCCCCTGATAGGGCTGCTTATCCGCCCCCTCCTTTGATACGCAATGTTTTTAGAAATGAACCGCTTCCCTTGCGTGAAAAAAGATAAGCCATGAAACCATCAAACCTGATTACTACAAAGACTCGACCTGTCGCCATGTTGGGAGTTTTGGCGTTCTTGCTCACGGGATGCGCAGCTTCGCAGCATCGTAACGCGGCAGACGAGGGGTTAACGGCTGCCCAGCCACATCAATTTTCGTCACGGTTATACACCCAAGCGACCGATGCGGATAAGGACGACAAGTACAAGCTATATCCAGGAACGGGCGTTGTGGTGCAGGCCGCGAAACCGATTGCCGTCCAGCAACAAGGTGGCGACCTAACCTTGAGTTTTGAGGGCGCTGACCTGCGGGAAGTGGTCAAGACCATCCTGTCCGATATCCTGCAACAAAGCTACATCATGGACCCCCGTGTGGGCGGGACCATTACGCTCCATACCAAGCGGCCGATCCCCAAGGCCGCCGTGTTGCCGACGCTGGAAACCGTGCTGAGGATGAATGGCGCGGTGCTGCTGAAACAGGACGATGGCACTTATCAGGTTGTGCCGTCGAACATGGCCGGCAAGGGCAATCTGACGCCCCAGCTTGGTCAAGTCGGGAAGGCGCTGCAAGGCGGCTACAGCATCCAGGTCGTGTCCTTGAAGTACATCGGTGCGGCCGATATGGCCAAAATATTGCAGCCATTGGCTGTCGATCCCGGTGACATCCGGATAGATCCGATGCGCAACCTACTCATCCTGTCCGGTTCGGAACCCGAGCTACGCCACCTGATCGAAACGGTCGACATGTTCGACGTGGACTGGATCGCGGGCATGTCGGTCGGGCTATTCCCGTTACAGAATGTAGATGTCAAGACGGCAGTCGGCGACCTGGAGAAGGTTTTCGGCGACAAGAACGTGGGGCCGCTTGCCGGTGCGCTGCGCATTGTGCCGATTGAGCGCTTGAACGCGCTATTGGTGGTGACGCCCCAGGCCAAATACCTAGATGAAGCGCGGACCTGGATCGAACGGCTGGACCGCTCCGGGGTGGGTGGCAACGGCCAGCGCCTATATGTGTACCAGGTGCAGAACGGTAAAGCCGAACTGCTGGCGGGTCTGCTAAACGACGCCTTTGGCAAGAAACCCGCGCAAAAGACCCCGGCACCCACCTTGGCCCCAGGGCTGGCGGCGACCGAGGTCAAACTCTCGCAGCCAGGCAAACCGGCCATACAGGAAACCCAGGGCAAGCCGGCGACCTCGGGTGATGGCCTGTCGTTGGCTGAAAACGTCCGTGTGATTGCCGACAAAGACAACAATGCCCTGCTTATTTTGGCCTCGGCGGGCGATTACCAAGCTATCGAATCCGCGCTGCGCAAGTTGGACGTGGCGCCCCGGCAAGTATTGATCGAGGTGACCATCGCTGAAGTTACCCTCTCAGGCGAGTTGAAATATGGTCTCGACTGGGCACTGACCAATGGCCCAAACATCAGCAGTCAGATGAATAATTTTGGCATTGCGTCAGCGTTGCCCTTTTCTTACACATGGACGAGTAGTACCGGGAAGTTGAAAGCGGTGCTGAATGCCTTGGCCACGGACTCGAAGTTGAAGATTGTCTCATCGCCACACATAACGGTGGCGGACAATCAAAAGGCCTCCATACAAGTTGGCGATCAGGTGCCGACCATCACCTCGACGCAAAGCACAACCACATCGACGACAGGGGTGATTAGTAGTGTGCAATACCTGAACACGGGGGTTCTATTGAATGTGACTCCCCATGTCAATGCAGGCGGGTTGGTCACCATGGATATCAATCAGGAGGTAAGCAATGCGGCGAAGACAACTTCGTCGGGCATTGATTCGCCGACTATATCAAAGCGGACTGCTCAAAGCACCGTTACGGTTCAGACAGGTGAAACCCTGGTCATGGCCGGCTTGATAAGCGATAAAAGCGCTCATGCCACCAACGGTCTGCCGCTCCTTTCCAAGCTTCCTTTAATAGGCGGGCTGTTCGGGACGTTGGATGACACCGATAACCGCACAGAGTTGATTATCCTGATTACGCCGCGCGTGTTGAAGACCGTGAATCAGGCCGCCGAGGTTACGGATGAGTATCGGCGTAGAATCAACCACCTCGAAGATATGCTAAAGACCCTCAACCCACCGAGGTTCAAGGTCAATCTCCAGCCTGATTCGATCTTACCGGTGCAGGACGAGGCCGAGCCGCCGACCGACACCGGCCCAGTTCCAATTAAGCACGATGGAAAGGCGGCGCGGAACCCTCAGGTTCCGATCAAGTAAGGTACGACGAAACGAAAATTTTGTCCCTACGCAAGGATCGGCGCGCGTATCCCTCGCCGATCCTGTTGCCACATTTTTCGATATAGGGATTCAAGGTCTTGGGTGAATTGCACGGTATCGAATAAGGCTGTCGACAGTCGGTTACGCGCCAATTTTTCCCGGATAGCCTTCAGCCTTTCCGGCTCGGTTGCCAACGTATAAGCAAGGTTGAAATACGCCTCCCAGGTCTCGGTGACCAATTCCGGCAGATCGACAGCGTGGAGCAGGCTGGCGGCAATTCGGCTGGGGAAGGTGCTGCCGATTTTGGTAATCAGCGGAACACCGACCCAGAGCGCGTCGCATCCCGTCGAGTGAGAGGTATACGGAAAGGTATCCAGGGCCAGATCGGCCAAACTCAGGCGACCGAGATGGTCGGCGATGTCTGGCTTTTTGGCGGCAAAGATAATCCGGCCAGGGCCGACGCCGCGTGCCGCAGCCCCCCTTATCAGGTTGTCAACGGCGGGCGGTGGGAGGGTCGCCAGCCAGAGAACGCTGCCCGGTATGTCGCGCAGCAAATGGCACCAGACATCAAAGGTTTCCGGTATGAGTTTGAAACTCTGGTTGAAGCTTGAAAAAACCACGGCGTTGGTAGGCAGCCCCTCCTCATCGCGGGTTGGGGTGCGGCCGATAGGGCGTTTGCGGTCATTAGGAAGGCAACAATGAGGCATCTGCGCTAGCGTTTCGCTGAAGAATTCAGCTTGATCGGCTGGCGTTGCAATGGGGTCCCCAATGACATAGTCGGCCAGCCTGGCGTGGCCCAGCGTGCCAGGAAAGCCCAGCCAGTTGACGATAACCGGCGCGGGGCGAGAAGCGGTGATGCCAATGCGCGAATCCTTCGTGCTTCCGGTGAGATCGACCAGGATGTCGATGCCGTCCTCGGCAATCAGCTTTGCGGCATCCGAGTCGGACATCGTCCGGACATCGCGAAAGACCTCGACGCTCTGTTCGACGCGTTGTCGATGCGGGTCCTGGGTATTCGCGCCCATCGAATAAGCATGAATCTTGAATCGTTCGCGATCATGCGCTTCCAGGACGCCGCCCAATAAATGCATCACCGCATGTTCCCGAAAGTCCGCCGAAAGATAGCCGATCCGCAGCCGTTCGCTGGGGCGATGACGGGCCGGGTCATAGAGGGGCAATACGTCCAAGAATGGCCGCAATTTGTCCTCTGATGCGAGCAAGGCCGCCTGCAATAGGTGTTGCGCGCTGGCCGAAGGCAAGGACATGACGATGCGGGTGGGGATGCCGGATAGACCTTGCTCAAGGCTGGCAAGAATCTGCGCCTCGTCCGATGCAGCATTGGGCCAGGCAAGTCGTTGGCGGGCGCAGCTTGCCGCCTGCCCAAGGGCGTAGCCATAGCTTGGCTCAAGCGCGACGGCTTGGCGGAACTCCGCTTCCGCCTCCGGGAGGCGCTTGGATTCCATCAACAGGTTACCCAGATTGCTATGGATGTTGGCGGAATCGGGATGAATTTCCAGGGCGCGCCGATAGGCCTTTTCCCCCTCGTCCAGTCGCCCTGCATGTTTTAACAGGTTGCCCAAGGCATTGAGCGCATTGGCGTGATCCGGCTGGAGATGCAAGCAATGCTGCAAACTAGCCCAAGCCTGGCTCATCTGCCGGCACTCCATAAGCAGGATACCCAGGCAGAAATGAGCATCGGCATGATTTGGGGATAAACGGATGGCCTGGCGATACGAAATTTCCGCCTCGGCGAATCGCCTCGATTCCATCAGGACATTGCCAAGGTTGAAATGGCCATCAGCCTGATCTGGCTGGTTCGCCAGGGCCTGGCGGAAGGCCGCCTCGGCCTCGTCAAGGCGGCCGTCTTCCAGCATCATCAGGCCCAGGTTGTAAAGGGCGTCAACCTGTTCCGGCTGTATGGCCAAGCCTTGCCGGTAGGCCTGCTCGGCCTCATTCCGGCGCTGGCTGGCGCGATATAGATTGCCCAGATTGATCAGCGACTCAGCCTGATCGGGCTGGATTTTGGCAGCCTGCATGAGGACTTGTTCAGCCTCTTCATAACGCTGCAAATCCATCAACACCAGCCCGAGATTGTTATAAGCGTTGACGTGATCGGGCTGGGCCGCTATGGCGGCTCGGCAGTAATGCTCGGCCTTGTCTAAGGCAGAAAGCGCCCGTGCGCACACGGCGGCCAGATTAAACACGGAAGCTGTCGGGGCTATGGCAGCGATGATCTGCTCCGACAGCGCCAGGGCGGGCGAGTAGTGGCCGTTCCGATACAACGAAACCGCCTGCTGGTAGGCCTGCTCAACCGTATAACTGCGAGATGGGGTAGGGGTAAGCACGTTGGCTGCTGTAAAATGAAAATTATTGGATAGTTATCAGATATTTAGGGTCACAAAGCTCATGACTACACTGCGTACCATCATTGCGAGCATCGCGTTTGGTCTGGCTCTCGAAGGGCCAGCGGTTGCCGACGTCTATGCCAATGTCGATGCCCAGGGCATCAAGCACTATACCAATCAGACGGACCTGGACGGTTACCAGCTTATCATCGCCGTCCTCAAGGACGAAGGCGTCGACAATCGCGCACATGCCGAGCCGGTGGTCGCCAGCGTGGCGCGTTACGCCCCTCAAATCGAAGCGGCGGCCGAGAAATTCAGCGTCGACAAGGCCTTGGTTCATGCGGTGATAACGGCCGAGTCGGGTTACAACCCGGCTGCGGTATCGCGCGCGGGCGCGCGGGGCCTTATGCAGTTGATGCCCCAAACCGCGAAACGCTATGGTGTCGGCGATGTCTTCGATCCCGAGCAAAACATTCATGGCGGCGTCCACTACCTGCGGGATTTGCTCGACCGGTTCAACAATAACCTGGAACTGGCGGTGGCCGCCTACAATGCCGGCGAAAACGCGGTGGCGAAGCACGGCGGCCATGTGCCACCCTATCGCGAGACGCGCGCCTATGTGCCCAAGGTACTGGCGCTCTATGACAGGTATCGGCAGGTTATGTGATGGCGGGTGCAACGCAGAAGATAGTGCGTGTGCCAAAACGGATTGACCGCTTGTGGCCGGGCTGGTAAGGTGCGCGGGTGTTTTGATCTGCCACGGCGGCCTAGCTTGGCGGATGTCTAAATCAAAAGGAGAGCGGGTTTTGTTTGGGCATAGTCAATTTCGTTTGTTGCATTCCGGTTTTACAGTGGTCGTGGCGCTGCTTTTGCTGGCGGCCTGCGCGACCATGAAACCAGAGGACAGCGATACGTGGCGAAACGCCCAGCGACCCGTTATCAAGCAGCGTGCCGAGGCACGTTGGGTTGGTTTGATCAAGGGTGACATCGAGAAGGCTTATTCTTATACGTCGCCCGATTACCGTGCTGTTGTAACCCTGCAACAATTTAAGGGAAAGTACGGGCGTGTTGTGGATTGGCGAGTGGCGCATGCCAATGACATTAGTTATGATTCCCCTACGGTAGCTTCTGTTTCGGTGGAGGTTACGTATCGTGTCGATCTGCCTGGCGTAAGGGGCAAAGAGATCGAGACCAATAGAGTTCTCACCGAGAAGTGGCTTTTCAAGAATGGGGAATGGTGGTACACGAATCAGTAGACACGATGGGCCTATGCCTGATCTGCTGTTGATGTGTCGAGCCAGGCGCCTGGCTTAAACTTAGGTGGTTCTTTTTTTGTTGACCTTGCAAGGAGTTTTAATTATGAAGCTGCTAAATGCACGTATGAAGCTTGTGACTTTCGCTGTTGCCTCCGCGGTTGCGGGCGGCGCGATGGTTTCGACGCCTGCTCAAGCGATGAACGTCTCCCAAAATAATGTGGGTCAGGTTCTGTTGTCGCCCTACTACACCGTCAAGAATGGTTTCGACACCTTCTTCTCGGTGGTGAACACAACCAACGCAACGGCCATTTTCAAGATTCGCTTCCGCGAAGCCCTGAACAGCCGTGAAACGCGTGACTTTAACGTCATCCTGTCCCCGTACGACGTATGGAACGGTGGCGTGACCAGCACGGGTGTTGGCGCAACCATCCGCACGTTCGATAATTCCTGCACCTCACCGGACAAGCCGTCGTGGACCTCCACGGGTACCGGCGGTTATCAGGTCGACATGACCAACGCCAACTTCTCGGGCACCATGACCGACGGCGCGGACGCGACGCTGGCCCGCACCCAGGATGGCTACTTCGAAGTGATCCTGATGGGCGT
>PFGT01000086.1 GCA_002782005.1 Hydrogenophilales bacterium CG12_big_fil_rev_8_21_14_0_65_61_21
GAAGAGGATACCGAAGAAGGTCCGGCCACGCGGCCGGACCAGCCATAACTTTACTTGATGTTCTTCATTTCCGCTTCAACCATCTTCACCACATTGGCAGGTAGCGGTACGAAGCCCATGTCTTTGGCCATCTTCTGGCCATTGTTGAGGGACCATTTAAAGAAGTCGACCACGGCCTTCTGCTTGGCACTATCCGAACCCTTTTCATAGGCCAGCATGTAGGTCGCACTGGTGATCGGCCAGGCGTTCTTGTGGGTCTGATCAAGCAGGTCGGGAGCCATGCCACGGACCTTGAAGTTGGCGCCTGCGGCGGCGTCGGCTATGGCGTTCTGGTTCGGCACAATGTAGTGACCGGCCTTGTTCTTCAGTGCCACGAAGGTCATCTTGTTCTTCATGGCATCGGCGATATCGACGTAGCCGATGGCGCCGGCGATCTTCAGCACGTTGGCGGCCACGCCCGCATTCCCCTTGCCGCCGACCGCATTGGCAGGCCAGTTACCGACGTTGCCGGCGCCGACCTCGCGCATGAAGGCCGTGGACTGTTTGGCTAGGTAGTTGGTGAACACATAGGTCGTACCGGAACCGTCGGAACGATGCACCACGGTGATGGAGGTGACGGGTAACCTGATGCCGGGGTTGAGCCTGGCGATGGCGGGGTCGTTCCATTTGGTGATTGCACCCCGGAATATCTCGGCGGCGGTGGCGCCGTCCAGCTTGATCTGGCCGGACTTGGCGCCGGGCAGGTTGATCGTAATGGTGACGCCGCCCATTACGGTGGGAACCTGGATCAGGCCGGCCGCGTCAAGATCGGCCTCCTTGACCGGGGCGTCGGTGCCGCCGAAGTCGGTGGTCTTGGCCTTGATCTGCTTGACGCCGCCAGAGGAGCCAATAGCCTGATAGTTGACTTGGTTGCCGGTCGCACCCTTGTAAGCCTCGGCCCACTTGGAATAAACGGCGGCGGGGAAGGTCGCGCCGGCACCGGTGATGCCGGTCGCGCAGGCAGCGGCACTGACGGCCATGGCGGCCGCCACACCAGCCAGCTTAAACAAAACACGTTTGGTAGCAAACATATTGAAATCCTCACGTTGGAAACGGGAAATGTCGCAGTTGCGACGGGTCACCATCCTAAGTGGGCAATGTTACGGAATTGTGAATAGTGTAATAAGTTTTCCCACCGGCACCAGATTGGACAGGGTGTAGAACCGGCACAACACTGGCTGCCACGTATCAGGTCAAATCGCCTCCTGTCATCCGCGGGTCACATTACGTCGGCAGGGTATCGGGCTATGTACGCCGCCGAAATCCTGCTGGAACAACTCCCCGCCAACAGGCGCCACCTGCGGGTGGCCCTGGTCACCGAAACCTATCCGCCGGAGATCAACGGCGTGGCCGTGACTATCGGTCAGATTGTCAATGCCCTGCAACAACGCGATCATCAGGTCCAGCTCATCCGGCCACGGCAAGGCAACGAGCCTCTGCCGGGGAACGCGGCCAATCTCGAACAGGTGCTTCGGCCAGGCATCCCGATTCCAAATTATTCCGGACTGAACATCGGCCTGCCCGCCAAGCGTCTGCTCTCTAGGCTATGGGCCCTGCGCCGGCCGGACGTGGTGCACATTGCCACCGAGGGTCCCCTGGGCTGGTCCGCCCTGGCCGCCGCCACCAAGCTACGCATCCCGGTAGTGGCCGGCTTTCACACCAATTTCCACAGTTACAGCAGTCACTACGGCTTCAGTTGGTTGAAGAGGCCGATCTATGCCTATTTGCGCAAATTTCACAACCAGGCGCACCTGACCCTGGTACCGACCGCCACCTTGCGCGACGAGCTTTGTCTAGCCGGTTATCGCAACGTCGAGGTACTGGCCCGGGGTGTGGATAGCGAATTATTCAACCCCAAGTGGCGCAGCCTGGAGTTGCGGCGGGCGTGGGGTGTGGCCGAGCGTGAACTGGCCGTGGTCTATGTCGGCCGCATTGCCCCCGAGAAGAATCTGGGCCTGCTGGTCCGTGCCTTCGAGGCCATCGAACACATCCACCCCGATACCCGTCTGATCCTGGTCGGCGACGGGCCCGAGCTGGCGCAACTGCGCTCGGCCTATCCGCGTTTCGTGTTTTGCGGGCCGCGTAACGGCGTAGACCTGGCGCAGCACTACGCCTCGTCCGACGCCTTCCTGTTCCCCAGCACCACCGAAACCTTCGGCAACGTCCTGATCGAGGCCATGGCCAGCGGCCTGCCGGTACTCGGTTACGACTACGCCGCCGCAGCCGAATTCGTCCGCCACCGCGAAAACGGGCTGAAGGTCCAATTCGACCATGAAGCCGACTTCATTCGTGAAGCCGCATGGCTGGCCAGGTATCCCGAAGCAATGTCCGACCTGGGCCGGCAGGCGCGGGAAACCGCGTTGTGTATTTCCTGGGAAACGATTTTCCAGCGTCTAGAAGGGTTTTATCAGCGCCTAGTCAGCGAGCGCGAGGCAGCACAGGAGACCTCGATTCGCCAGATGGGCTTTAACTGAGACTGCGGTAGAGTGCCGCCAGACGACCCGCCATCCGGTCGTCGGCCCATTCCAGGGCATATTCCCGCGCTTCGACAGAAAGCCGCTGTCTCAGTACCTGATCCTGGATCATTCGATTGATCGCTGCGGCAAACTCGGTCACATCGTCTGGCGGAGCGATACTGCCTCGGCCGGGTCCGAGAATATCCTTGGTGCCCATGGCCGCCAGCGCCACCACCGGCAGCCCCATAGCCATCGCCTCCAGCAAAACCAAGCCTTGAGTCTCGGTCCGGGAGGCAAAAATAAAGACATCCGCCGCCGCGTAGCAGTCAGGCAGTTCGTGCTGGCGGTCCATGTAGCCCAGGAACCGCACCTTTGCGGCGATGCCCAGGGTTTCGGCCTGACGGCGCAGGGCCTTCTCGGCCGGCCCCTCACCGGTAATCAAGAACAGCAATTCCGGCACCGTCCGGCAGGCCTCGGCCACGGCGTCAATCAGGAATGCGATATTTTTCTCATGCGCCACCCGGCCGACGAACAGGGCCACCGGCTGGGTCTCCGGGATGCGGTGCAGTTCCCGGAACCGGGCGCGGTCGCCCTGGGCGAAACGCGACAAGGGAATCCCGGTCGGCAGTATGTGTATGGGCACGGTGACGCCATATTCGGTCAACCGGTCGCGCATGGCGGTTGACGGTACGATGACCGTATCCAGGTCATTGCATTGAGTCCGGGAAAAACGCCGGGCCGCGCCCCTGAGCCACTCCTCCGGCAAAAAGGGCGCGTAATGGGACAGGTATTTCTCGAACAGGGTGTGGTAAGTGGCCAGTACCGGCTTGGCCAACCGACGCGCCGCCTTGAGCCCGGCATAGTGGGCCACGAAGGGCGTCTGGATATGGATCAGGTCGCAGTCCATTGCCTCACTCAGTACCGTTCGGCGCGTCTCGCCCCAGGCCAGCAGCCGATCCTCGGGGTCACGAGGGAGTGTGCGGGCGCCGACCCGGACAATGCCCGCCTGCTCCACTTCATCGCCATAGCGCGGCACCACCAACTGCATGGTCACACCATGCTCGGTCAGTACCTGACGGAAGGTTTCGATGGAAGTGGAAACGCCGTTAACCCGGGGAAAGTAGACGTCGGAAACCGTCAGAATACGAAGTGTCACGCTATTTCACGCTCCGGCAAGGACATCGCGTCGTCAGTCTCCGGGCCAACCGGGGCCAAGCTACGCGAGATGTCATTCCAGTCGATCAGCTCCAGACGACCGTCGAAGTGCTCAACGATGGCCGTACAGGAATCCACCCAGTCGCCGCAATTGATATAGGTTAGGCCGTCGACTTCCTTGATCGCCGCCCAATGGATATGGCCGCAGATCACCCCGTCCAGACGACGGTCGCGGACATTGCGGATAACTGAATGTTCGAAGTCGAAGATGAATTGCAGCGCCTTCTTGACCTTGCGCTTGGCATAACCGGCCAACGACCAGTAGCCCGGTTGCCCCAGATGGCGGCGGACCCAGGACAGCCAGCCGTTAATCCGCACCAGGATGGTGTAGGCCATGTCGCCCAATACCGCCACCCACTTGTGGTAACGGGTCACTTGATCGAACTCGTCGCCATGAATCAACAGAAAGCGCCGGCCATCCACCGTTTCGTGGATGTACTCCTCGACCACCACGATGTTGCCGAAGGCCACGCCGCCGTATTCACGCAGGACCTCGTCGTGGTTACCTGGGATGAACACCACCCGGTCACCGCGCCGAGCCCGGCGCAGCACCTTCTGGATCACCGTATTCTGGGCTGGGCTCCATTGCACGCTGCGGCTCATGGACCAGAAGTCGATGATGTCGCCAACCAGAAACAGGTGTTCGGAGGAATATTCGCGGAGGAAATCCAATAGGCGCTCAGCCTGACAAGCGCGGGTACCCAGATGGAGGTCGGACAAAAAAATGGCGCGGACATTCGGCATATCGGTAGCGTGCCCGAACGATGTGACAAAACGATGAAAACCGGCCCCAGGACGTAACCTAACTTTCATTTCCGGTTAACGCGCCTGTCATGCCGCCTTCCTACAGTGCCCAAGTCAATAACGAAGAGGGAAATCTCGATGATGCAAACCGGATTAATGGCCGATGAAGGCCGCAAGAGGCGTCACTTTCACGTCGGGCTAGCCACCCACTGGAGCGAAATTCGCAATGCCCAACGCTTGCGCTGGCAAGTCTTCGTCGAGGAAATGGGCGCCTTCCTGAACTCGCCCGAACCGGGCGTGGACCGCGATCTGTACGACCGCTGGTGCGAACACCTCATTGTAAGCGACCAGGATAGCGGCGAAGTGGTCGGCACCTACCGTATCCTGAGCCCGGAAGCCGCCAAAAAGCTGGGCAATTTTTACTCCGACCAGGAATTCGACCTTACTCGCCTGGGCCACCTGCGCGAGCGCATGGTCGAGATCGGCCGCGCTTGCGTACACCCCGACTATCGCAGCGGCAGCGTCATCGCCCTGCTATGGGCGGGCCTGGCCGGCTACATAAAGGAACGTGGTTACGATTACCTGATGGGCTGCGCCAGCATCGCCATGCGGGATGGCGGCCATAACGCCGCCAGCGTCTGGCACGCGGTTCGGGAAAAGCACCTGGCGCCAGTGGAATGGCGGGCCTTTCCACGCTGTCCGTTGCCGCTCGACGCACTGACCACCGAGGCTGCACCTATCGTGCCGCCGCTGATCAAGCGCTACCTGCACGCCGGCGCCTACGTCTGCGGCGAGCCGGCCTGGGACCCAGACTTCAATACTGCCGACCTCCTGGTCCTGCTGCCTATGTCGAAGGTCAGCCCGGCCTATGCCAGGCATTTCCTCAACGGCCAGACGGGCTAATCACCTGCCCCAGAGGGCGTAGAATCAGGGTCGGACTCGATTTAATCCGAAACTCCCCGTCTAGGAGCCTGTCGCTCCATCAGCGCCTGCAAATCCGTCTTGGCGACTTGTGCGCGGAACAACTACCGATAAGCCGACTGACGCGCTTCATCCATGCGCCCAAGACGTTGATACAATTCATGCTGGGCAACTAGTGTAGTTGTTGCACGTTGTTTGGCACATATGCGAACAAGGAAAGACCAATGCATCGGACGTAGGTCGGGATTCATCCCGACAACCCGGCCCATGGAACCCGCGTCGTCGG
>PFGT01000009.1 GCA_002782005.1 Hydrogenophilales bacterium CG12_big_fil_rev_8_21_14_0_65_61_21
TACGAAACACGTGGCGTAAAATCAACCAGCAAGCAATGAAACTTCAAACCGCCTTGCACACAAAATTCAGGACACTCCCACTGGCCAAGGATTTCGGCCTTCCCAAGCGCCCTTGATGCATCGTTCCTTCATCGCTCGCCCGAATCAGCCATTGAGTACGCACAGTATATTTGAGCTATCGGGCAGAGGGGGAGAGTGGAATACCATGTCCGGGTCTGTCCCCCTTCGACAACAACTTTCATAGGAGTGCGAGCGATGAGCATGATGCAGGAGTTCAAGGAATTCGCCATGCGTGGCAATGTTGTGGACATGGCGGTCGGTGTTGTCATTGGCAGCGCCTTCGGCAAGATCGTCGATTCTCTGGTGAAGGATGTAATCATGCCGCCCATCGGCCTGATGATGGGCGGGGTCGATTTCAGCCAGCTATACATCAACCTCAGCGACATCGCTTATGAATCACTGGCGGCTGCCGAGAAGGCCGGCGCGCCACTGATCAAGTACGGCATGTTCATCAATACCATGATCAACTTCGTCATCATTGCCTTTGTCATCTTCATGCTCATCAAAGGCATCAATCGCATGAAACGCGAGCAACCCGCAGCACAGGTCGAAGCGCCACCGACTCCGGAAGATATTATACTGTTGAGAGAAATACGCGATTCCCTCAACAAGTAACTATCAAGGAGCCCGTTATGCGCATAACCCTACTGAGTGCCCTGAGTGTTGCCTTGCTTGCCGCCGGCATCACTAGCGCCCAAGCCAAGCCGCAGTACTACAACCCGGCCAACCCCGCCAGTCCAAACGGCTTCACTACAGGTTATGAGCTTTATCGGACTATCGGCTGCCCGGCCAAGGGGCTTTTGGATCGGCCTTGCGATGTACCTGCTGCTGTGGAGGCTAGCGTTGCGGCCGCCCCTGCGCCTGCCGTCGCCCGCGCCCGAGCCGAACAGCCGTATTACAATCCCGCCAACCCCGCCAGTCCAAGCGGCTTCACCGCAGGTTATGAGCTTTACCGGACTATCGGCTGCCCGGCCAAGGGGCTTTTGGATCGGCCTTGCGATGTGCCCGCTCCAGCCCCGGTCGCGGCTCCGGCACCTGCCCCGGTCGCGGCTCCGGCTCCGGCTCCAGTCGCGGCCCCCACCCCGGCCCCGGTTGCCGCTCCCACTCCAGTTGCCGCTCCGGTATTGGCCAAGGATCACCCACTGACCCTGAAGGGCGTTAATTTCAATTTCGATTCCGCAAAACTCCGTCCGCAGGCCTACCCCATCCTGAACCAGGCCGCCGATAATCTGAAGGCGGCCAATTACCCGCATGTCCAGGTGGATGGCTATACCGACAGCATCGGTACTTACGCATACAACATCAAACTATCCGAGCGTCGCGCCCAGTCGGTTAAGAAGTACCTGATTGGCAAGGGCGTGCCAGCCGACACATTGACAACCAAGGGCTATGGCGAAACGCACTTCGTCGACACCAACAAGACCAGGGCCGGTCGTTACGAAAACCGCCGGGTCGAGCTTCGTGTTGTCGAGTAACTTCTAGTGTTGTGTTGCACCCTTTGGACCGCTTATATGCAAGCCCTAGTCGATCGGGTTTCAACCTGACCAACCGGGCATGTCAGCGGGGTTTTGTAGGTCGGGAGGAATCCCGGACCTACGTCCGACGCATTGGTCTTTCCTTGGTTCGCATCTGTGCCAAACGACGTGCAACACAGCGCTAGATCGTCTTGCGTCATAAAAAAGACCGCATCGTAATGCGGCCTTTTTCGTTACAGCGATAGTTCAACCTACCTTGGGCAAATGCGCCAGCGAGGCCTTGATGGCTTCATCCGGATAAGCATAATCCTCCAGCTCTCCCGCGAAGTACCGATCATACGAGGCCATGTCGAAATGGCCGTGGCCAGACAGGTTGAAGAACAAGGTCTTTGGCTCGCCTGTGGTCTTGCAGCGCAGGGCCTCGTCGATGCAGGCACGGATGGCGTGGCTCGACTCGGGCGCCGGGATGATGCCCTCAGCCCGGGCAAAGGTGACCCCAGCCTCGAAGGTGGCCAGTTGCGACACCGCCTGCGCCTCGATCAGGCCATCGTGCAACAACTGCGATACCAGCGGCGAATCGCCGTGGTAGCGCAAGCCGCCAGCATGAATGCCGGGCGGCACGAAGTCGTGTCCCAGTGTGTACATCTGCATCAGTGGCGTGTAGCCGGAGGCGTCGCCGAAATCATAGGTGTAGACGCCCTTGGTCAGGGTCGGACAGGAGGAGGGTTCCACCGCGACCAGGCGCAGATTCTTGGCGCGTGGCTCACCGGCCGCCTGGTCGGCGAAGAACGGGAAGGCGGCGCCGGCAAAATTGGAGCCGCCGCCGCAAGCCGCAAAGATCATGTCCGGATAGTCGCCCACCTTGTCGAATTGCTTCTTGGCCTCCAGGCCGATGATGGTCTGATGATGGCAAACGTGGTTGAGCACCGAGCCTAAGGCGTAGTTGGTATCGGGCCGGGAGGCCGCCTCTTCCACCGCCTCTGAGATGGCGATGCCCAGGCTGCCGGGAGAATTGGGGTCCTTGGCCAAGGCATCGCGACCGGCTTGAGTCATGGTGGTCGGGCTGGCGAATACCTCGGAACCCCAGGTGTGCATCATCGAGCGGCGAAAGGGTTTTTGATCGTAACTTACCTTAACCATATAGACCCGCACCTCCAGTCCGAAAATGCGCCCGGCGAGGGCCATGCTGCAACCCCATTGGCCAGCGCCGGTCTCGGTGGAGATGCGCCTGATACCGGCCTCTTTGTTGTAGTAGGCCTGTGGAATGGCGGTGTTGGGCTTGTGCGAACCGGCTGGGGAAACGCCTTCATATTTGTAATAAATCTTCGCCGGGGTGCCCAGCATCTGTTCCAACCGATGAGCGCGAAATAGTGGGCTGGGCCGCCACATCCGATAGGCCTCGCGCACCACCTCGGGGATCGGTATCCAGCGCTCACCAGACATTTCCTGCTCCAGCAGAGCCATGGGAAAGATGGCCAGCAACTTGTCCGGGCCGACCGGCTTGCCGTCCGGCCCTAGTGGCGGCGCCGGCTTGTTGGGCATGTCCGCCACTACGTTGTACCAGTGGGTCGGGATGTCTTTCTCTTCCAGCAGTATCTTGGTGTCCGGCATCAAAGTCCCCTTGATTGCATTATCGAACCTGCGCCGCGCCCCAAGGCAGACGGCCAGGACAGGGCATCATCCTACCGCCGGATGGGCGCCGTTGTCAGCCCTGGTTATACTGTTACACCCTGTTTTCGATCAGCTCGCCATGACTATAGACCTCACTGAGCACACCCTTGAATCGACCACCGTCTACCAGGGCCGCCTGCTGTACGCCAAGCTAGATCGGATACGCCTGCCCAATGGCAAGGAATCGACCCGCGAATATCTGATTCATCCGGGGGCCGCAGTAATCCTGCCGATATTCGATAACGGCGACATCCTGCTGGAACGGCAATACCGTTATCCATTGCGGCGCGATTTCCTTGAACTCCCGGCGGGCAAGTTCGATCCCGATGAGACCGAGATTGCCTGCGCCCAGCGCGAGTTGCAGGAAGAAACCGGCTATGTTGCCGAACAATGGCGCTACCTCAACACCCAATACCCCTGCATCGGCTATTCCAATGAACGCCTAGTCTATTTCCTGGCGCGCAGTTTAACCCATGAAGGCGACAACCTCGACCACGACGAGTTTCTAGAAATCCTTCGGATGCCCTTCGGCACGGCACTGAACATGGTGAAGGACGGCCGTATCGATGAGGCAAAAACGGTAATGGGCTTGCTCTGGTGGGCCAATTTCGGCGATCGATAAGGATCGACGATCACCTCGCCGATCATGTGCGCACGATCGTATCAGCTTGACTATCAGTCCAACCAGCGCAGCAGATAATACAATTTGACACCTTCCGACGAACGCGACGGTCCGCTTGCTATCGCCGCATGATAGCCCTCCGCAGGTCTGGCGGCCTTTATCGCGGCCTCATCGGTAACGTGCTGAATAACGCAATTATCCGGAAATCGCTTCCGATTGCGCCCGGATGGAGAATAAATCAACACCGGGCCAGTACGCAGTATCGCACTAGACTCGTCGCCGATCAGTTGGCTAATAGCCTCGGCCATCAATGGTCCTTGCGTCTGGGCCTCGGCACGAACTGCATCGGTTCAGCCGCTTTGCTCTCATCGCTATAGTAGGGCCGTTCGGTTCGGGACAAACCCAACACCTCGGCCAATTCTGCTTCGCGCGCCGCGATCATAGCCAAACACATACGTACATTCTCAACGGCAGCCTCGCTCAATGGGCTGGGTTGATCCGGACGTGGAGCGCAATCGCGAACAACAGAAGTCAGTGTTTTGCGCATGGCGCGCATGATTTGTTGCTCCTTGGATAATTCTTTCTGTTTCACGCTTATGCTCCATTTTTAGTCTGACTAGATTGTAAGCCAGGCTAGAATCGGGTCAACCGCATCTTCATGGACGGCCGTGCCCGGCAATAGCCTAAAACGCAAAAAGCCCACGTTTTGGTGGGCTTTTTGTTTAAGGAGGAGTCTGGCGATG
>PFGT01000108.1 GCA_002782005.1 Hydrogenophilales bacterium CG12_big_fil_rev_8_21_14_0_65_61_21
TCGGCCTACCATCCGGATACCCACAACTCATCACAAAAGGGGACGACACCCCTGTTATTCAGATGCTTGATCGCGTGGGCAAGATCGTCAAGCGCATCGTCATGACCCAGCAGACCCTGCGCGAAGGGCTTTCCTTCTGGGGGCTGGACCTGCTCGCGGGCACCGACCTGGCCAGCCAGGCCAGCGGACTGGATGAGGCCAAGGGCTTCTTTGAATCGCTCCAGGCCTACTCCTCGCCGGGCAAACTGAAAAACTTCCGCTACAGCGCTCCCGAAGTGCTGGTTCACGAAAAGGCCGTGAAGGCGCTGGATGAGTTGGACGCCCTGCGCGAGTTCATCATGGACCACAGCCCGACGGCGTCTTGGCTCTCCACCGCCGAGGCGGTGCTGCCCGCCGAGCATGACTGGGTGGATCGCATGAAGACCACCCGGCAGGACGTGCTGGATGCCCTCAAGCAGGCCGACCTGACCGAGCTGGCCAGCCAATCCCAGAGCATCGGGACCAAACTGCAGAAGCTGAAAAAGGATTACATCGTCGCCTATATCGGCCTGCACGCCAAGGCCCGGCTGGGCGTGAACGACGACAAGCGCAAGGTAGGCCTGCTCAACGATCAGCGCCTGCAAACCCTGCTCAAACTGGCTGGTATCGACCTGATGCCCCGGCAGCAGCTCACCGATTACCAGAACCGCCTGGCCGGGCTGAAGAGCTGCTTCGCCCTAACCGAGCAAAACCTCGACGCCTCGCCCATCTGCCCGCATTGCGGGTTCCGGCCTTCGGTGGAAACCGGCACGGCGGCAGGGTCGCAGATGATCGACCAGATGGACACACAGCTTGACGCTATGGTGTCAGCCTGGACCTCCACCATCCTCAGCAACCTGGAGGACCCGATTACCCAGGCTAATATGGATCTGCTGAAGATCGACGACCGCGAACCGCTGGAGGCCTTCATCAAGTCGAAGGAACTGCCGGTGCCGCTTGACAGCAACTTTGTCCATGCCCTGAAGGAGGTCCTTTCCGGACTGGTCAAGGTCACCGTCAAGGCGCAGGAGCTGCAACAGGCCCTGCAAGTCACCGCTGGCCCGGCCACCCCGACTGAGATGAAAAAACGCTTTGAGGAGTACATCGATCAACTCACCAAGGGCAAGGACCCGGCCAAGGTGCG
>PFGT01000088.1 GCA_002782005.1 Hydrogenophilales bacterium CG12_big_fil_rev_8_21_14_0_65_61_21
AAGGGTGGCAAAGACTCGGTCGAGGCCGCTGTCGCCTGAGCCGCGAGGCTTTAACGTGAAACTGACGACGGGCCCGACGTGGCCTGTTCATCAGGAGGACGGCATGAAGAAATTCGTTCTGGCGCTGGCTGGCTTGGGACTGCTATTCGGTGCATTCTCGGTCCATGCAAGCCCTGAGGCGGACCGCGCGAAAGTCGTTGATTCCTTGACGCACAAGTATCCCGACATCAAGTTCGACAATTATGTCTACGGCGCCCTGGCATTCGATCCGGATGCCAAGTCCCAATACGACAGCATCATGGACTTCCCACCCTTTATTGGCATGATCGAGCAGGGCGAGACGCTGTGGAAGACATCATTCAAGAACAGCAAGACCTATGCCGATTGTCTGCCCAATGGCGGCAAGATGATCGCCGGAAACTACCCCCTGTACGATGAAAATATGGCCAAGGTCGTGACCTTTGAGGCGGCGATCAACGACTGCCGTATCATGAACGGCGAAACGCCCTACAGCTATAGTGACATGAAGACCATGGGCCTCTTGACCGCCTATGCCCGGACCTTGTCCGACGGCATGAAGATGAACGTCAAGGTTGAAGGCGCTGGCGCCTTGAAGGCCTTCGAGGATGGCAAAAAGACTTACTACAGTCGCTTCGGCCAGCTCAATTTTTCCTGCGCCAATTGCCATCTGGATAATGCCGGCAACCGTTTGCGTTCCGAGCTACTGTCGCCGGCGTTGGGCCAGGCCGTCCACTTCCCGGTATTTCGTGGCGGCGAGAATCCGGTGACTTTGCAGAACCGTTTTGTCGGTTGCTTCAAACAGGTTCGCCAGGTGCCCGACAAGGAAGGCAGCGAGCGCTTTAACAACCTGGAATATTTTCTTTCCTATCTGTCGAACGGGCTGCTGTTGAAATCTGCCGTGTACCGCAAGTAATCGTCCCCGCAGTTTATCCGGTTGGTGACTCTGTGCTGATCGACACCCATTGCCATCTAGATGCCGGCGAGTTTGAGCCGGATCGGGATGCGGTGTATGAGCGCGCCGTCGCGGCTGGGGTTGGCATGGAGATCGTTCCAGCGGTGACCGAGGCCGGTTGCGACTCCGTGGCGGCCTGTTGTCGGCGCTATCCCTGCTGCCTGCCAGCCTGGGGTCTGCATCCGATGTATATCGAGGTTCATCATCAGCGGCATCTGGCGGCGCTTCGGCATCGGATCGATGCGTGGCGCCCGGTGGCCATCGGTGAGATCGGCCTGGACCTGTTCGTCGAAGGGCTGGATTTCGCGACCCAGAATTTTTTCTATACCGAGCAGCTCAAGATCGCCCGTGATTATGACCTGCCGGTGTTGCTGCACGGCCGGCGGGCGAATGACCCGATACTGAAGCAGTTGCGCCGGTTCAAGGTCAGGGGCGGCATCGCCCATGCCTTCAGCGGCAGTCGGCAGCAGGCGGACGAGTTCATCCGCCTTGGCTTCAAGCTGGGCTTTGGCGGCGCGTTTACCTGGGAGCGGGCCACCCGGTTAAGAACGCTGGCGGTGGAATTACCTCTGTCGGCGATCGTCCTGGAGACCGACAGCCCGGACATCCCGCCGGCCTGGGTCGGCAAGGGCCGGAACGAGCCGGCCGAACTGGCGCGTATCGCCGAGACGCTTGCGCGCCTGCGCGGCTTGCCGCCGGAGGAGGTAGCGGCGCGCACTACGGAAAATGCCCGCGCCGTATTGCCCGGATTATCCTAGTTGCCATGGAACGCCGCCGCCTGACCCTGGTGGACCAGGTCTGGGGTGGCAACTAAAAATTATCGATTTCGTAATACCTGATTGTATTTGTCGGGAATTGGCCTATGGTAAGCACATACGCGGCGGCATTCTTGCCAATCGCGGATATACCTTACCAAAGGAGTCATCATGCGTAACGTTCATATCGACTATCAAGGGTCCGCGCTCAATTTCCAAAGCGCAAGTCTGCTGGCCAAGGATATCGCCAGGGAAAACCAAATGAAGGACCCCACCATCATGGCCTGGCATCAAAGCACCGATCAGGTTGTCCCTCCATTCTACGACGGCGCCGACCCTGACACTTGGTGGGCCAAGTATGGTTCGGGCAATGGCGGCCATCTGGAGGTCTGCGTCGGGGATGACTACCAGTTCATCATGATGGATACGCGCGGCTACGAAAAACTGGGCGAGATGCCGCTGCGTAATCTATCGGATGACCAAGGCAATCAGTACCTGTGCCACACGCCGATGCTTGGCAAGGTTGACGACAAACCGAGCCTTGAAGCGTGTGTCCAACTGGACGGCTGGGCGGCGGATCAGTTCTGAGCCGGTTCTTGGCTACGAGTCGCCGCATCGTCGGTTTTATTCCCATGGGTCCGGCGAGGCGGCGATCCCGTAATTGGCTGGCTGTTTTTTTGGGTTACCCCGGAGTAGGAGTCCAAAAATGAAAAGAAGCGAATTTACCAGGGGCGATTTTATGACGTACATGGACCAGTTCCTGGAGCAACATCCAGGGGTGGTCAAGGACCAACGGCAGGGCTGGAATATCTATTGGAACCCCAGAAAGTCCGCCCCCGAGTGCCTGGTCTCTTCCGCTACCGGTTCATCACTCGGCAAACGTTAGTGGTCTATGACTACGCCGTCGCTACCCCGGTTGCCGAGAGGATGAACCGTGAACCGTGAGTCGTCGTGCAGCCAGTCATAGTTCGGCCCATAGTTTTTCCAGCCGCTTGATTGACACCGGTTCCGGGGTTTTTAGCTCCTGGGCGAATAGGGAAACGCGCAGTTCTTCCAGCCGCCAGCGGAACGTTTCCATCCCGGCAGATAGGCCGCTGGCCTGGATTTCCCTTTTGCAGCGGGCCTGCCATTGGCTGAGCAGCGGCGCCATGGAGCGCATCATCTGGGCGTCCCGTTGAGGGTGGCCGGTCATCTTTTCCAGACGGTGTTCCATGGCCTTGAGGTAGCGGGGCAGGTGGCCGAGACGGGCCGGTTCAAGGCGGGCGACGAAGCCGGGGTAGACCAGTGCCTGCAACTGGCCTTGCAGGTCGGTCCCGGCGTCTTTCGCGGGCAGCGGCCGGGTCAGTTGCCGGGCCAGCCGGTGGCCGTGGTCGAGGCATTCGGCGGTTAGCCGCGCAGTTTCCCTAGCCAATTCAGTCAGGCGCGGCCGGGTGGTTTGGGCAGCGCTGTCGAATTCGTTTTGCCGGCGCAGGTCGGTGGGGTCGCCAGGCAGCGCGGCACGGGCGGCGGAATAGAGCACGTCGGCCAGCAGATCATTCAGACCCAGTTTCTTGTCCAGCAGCGAGTATTGCATGGCCGCTGCCTTGAGCCGGATAGCCAGGTCTTTTTCGACCTGTTTCAATAGGTCGGGGAAGCTGCGCCAAATCAGCCGGCAGACGCCGCGCCGATGCTTTTCCCTGGCCACGATGGGGCTATCGAGCAGGCGCAGCCGGACCTGCCCGGCCTCTTCGACCAGGGCCGGGAAGGCCGCCACCTGGCGGCCGCCGCTGGTCACTTCAACCCGCTCCGGCAGATCGCCGAAATCCCAGCGGCCGATGTCGTCCCGTTCGTTGGCTGCGACCGCCTGTTGCAGTGAACGGCTGGCCGTGTCGCCCAGTTTCCGGCGTAGCGCAGCCAGATCGCGGCCTTCGGCCAGGATGCGGTTGTTCTCGTCCAGCACCCGGTAGTTCATGGTCAGGTGGGGCGTCAGGGCCTCCGGCCGCCAGGCATCGCGCGGGATGGCCTGGCCGGTAGTGCGGGCGAGGAAGTCGGCCAGTGCGTCGGTCAACGCGCCAGCGCCGGGCGTCAGTGCTTGCGCCGCAGCCCGGGCGAACTCAGGCACCGGCACGAAGGCGCGCCGCACCGACTGGGGCAGCCCCTTGATGAGCGCGGTCATCTTCTCCTCCAGCAAGCCAGGCACCAGCCAGTCGCCGCGTTCGGCACAGACCTGGTTGAGGGCGGGTAGGGGAACGAGCAGGGTGACGCCGTCATCCTCGGCGCCGGGGTCGAAGCGGTAGGCCAGGGCGAAACGCACGCCGGAGAGGTCCAGTTCTTTGGGAAAGGCGTGCGGGTCGGCGCCGCGTTCCTTGAGCAGGTCTTCGCGACGCAGGTGGAGCAATTTGGGCGACCCGGCCTCGGCCTCGCGTAGCCATTTCTCGAACGTGGCGCCGTTGTAGATGCCCTCCGGAATGCGCGCGTCAAACCAGTCGTAGAGGTCCTGTTCATCGATTTCGAGGCGAACGTCGCGGGCGCGGTGGGCGTGTTCGTCGATGTCCTTGAGCAGCCGCCGGTTCTGGTTGAAGAAGGCCGAGCGGGTGTCATATTCGCCTTCGACCAATGCCGAACGGATGAAAATTTCCCGAGCGCGGACCGGGTCGATAGGGCCGTAATGCACCTTGCGGCCATTAACCACCGGCAGACCGTAGAGCGTAGCCCGCAGGGCGGCGACGACCTGGGCCGGCTTGCGTGCCCAGTGGGCGTCGGAATAACTGATCTTGAGCAGGTGCCGGCCGGCCTGCTCGACCCATTCCGGCTCGATCCGCGCCACCGTTCGGGCATAGATGCGCCGCGTCTCGACGATCTCGGCGGCCATCAGCCACTTGGGCTTTTTCTTCACCCCGGAACCCGGGAAGGGCAGGAACTTCATCTCCCGTGCGCCGAGGTACAGCCCCTCATCGGTGAGCAGGCCGAGGTTGCCTAGCAAGCCCGGCAACAGGGCCTGGTGCAGGTTGGCATAGTCCGCTGGCTTGATCTCCTGGTCGGTCACCACGGGCAGGTCGTCGCCGACCTTCCAGCCTAGTTCCTTCACCTGCGCCGCCAACTGGCCATGCACTTCACGCCACTCGCGCGCCTTGCGGGCCGAGATGAAATCCTCGCCCAGAGTCTCGCGAAATTTGCGCTGGGATTTGCGGTGGATGTTCTGTTCGGCTATGTATTGCCATAGTTTGAGGATGGCCACGAAGTCAGAGTTCTCGTCGGCGAAGCGGCGGTGCTTCTGGTCGGCGGCCGCTTGCCGGTCCATGGGCCTATCGCGCGGATCCTGACTGGACAGAAATGCGGCGATGACCAGCACTTCGTGCAGCACGGCCTTCTCTTTTGCGGCGATGAGCATACGGCCCAGGCGCGGGTCAAGCGGCAGCCGGGCCAGTTGCTGGCCGATCGGCGTCAGTCGGCCAGCCTCGTCCAGGGCGTTCAGCTCCCGCAACAGGGCCTGGCCGTCGCGAATGCGTTTTGGTTCTGGCGCATCGAGGAAGGGGAAGACGTCGATCTCCGGCAGCTTCAGCGCCTTCATTCTGAGAATGACGCCGGCCAGCGAGGAGCGCAGCAGCTCGGGTGTGGTGTAGGGCGGCCGCGACTGGTAATCCTGTTCATCGTAGAGCCGGATGCAGATGCCGTCGGCGACCCGGCCGCAGCGCCCGGCCCGCTGGTTGGCAGAGGCCTGGGAGACCTTCTCGACCTTCAACTGCTCGATCTTGTTGCGGATGGAATAGCGCTTCACCCGCGCCTGGCCGGTGTCCACCACATAGCGGATGCCCGGCACGGTGAGCGAGGTCTCGGCGACGTTGGTGGCCAGGACGATGCGGCGGTTGGCGTGGGGTCTGAATATCTGCTCTTGCTCGGCGATTGATAGACGGGCGAATAGCGGCAGGATTTCGGTCTGCGGCGGGTGGTGTTTGCGCAGCGATTCATGGGCGTCGCGAATCTCGCGCTCGCCAGGCAGGAAGACCAGGATGTCGCCGTCGCCTTTCCTCGCCAGCTCGTCCACGGCGTGGAGCAGGGCGGCATCGAAGTCGGGTTCCTCCTCCTTGGGTTCCTGTTTCTCGTTGCCCTTTTCCACTTTGTTTTTTTCTGCGGGTGGCTGCCAGCGAATCTCCACCGGATAGGTCCGGCCCGACACCTCGACCACCGGCGCGCCGTTGAAATAGGCCGAGAAGCGGTCTGCCTCCAGGGTGGCGGAGGAGATAAGCACCTTGAGGTCGGGCCGGCGCGGCAGCAGGGTCTTGAGGTAGCCGAGCAAAAAGTCGATATTCAGGCTGCGTTCGTGGGCCTCGTCCAGGATCAGCGTGTCATATCTCCGAAACTGCGGGTCAGACTGGGTCTCCGCCAGCAGGATGCCGTCGGTCATGACCTTGATTCGGCTGTCACGGCCGACTTGGTCGGTGAACCGTACCTGCCAGCCGATGAAGCCGCCGAGTGATGTCCGTGTCTCCTCGGCCAGCCGGCTGGCCACGCTTTTGGCGGCGATGCGGCGCGGCTGGGTCATGCCGATCAGGCCCTTCCGGCCGCGACCGGCGGCATAGGCGATCTTGGGTAGTTGAGTCGTTTTCCCAGAACCGGTTTCGCCGCAGACGATGACAACCTGATGCGCATTTAGCGCGGCGGCTATATCCTCCCGGCGTGCGGATACCGGCAGTTGCTCGGGAAATTCGATGTGCGCCTGACACTCGTTGGGCGCGGGTTCAGGAATAAATAGGGAATCGGACATGGTCGCTAATTATCGAGTAATCGCTGTGTTTTGGCTTGCCTTATGCTTGTTTGGCGCAGTTCGGCCGGCCTTTTCGGATACCTTCAAAAGACGGTGGGAGCAGCCTTGGCCGCGAAGGACTGATCGCTGCCGCCGCCAGTCATATCGCGGGCAAGTCCGCTCCCACAGTCGGCATGAAGGTCGGTAAAGATGGCCTGATCTGGTTTCTGGAAGGCCATCACATGACGCGCCAAAAAGCCGGCGCGCCGCCGCGACCTTCCCACCGGGTACGCTGGCGCCTCGATTGGCCTCCCCGGCTGGCCGGGCGCCGGGCGATGCACTGTTAAGTCAGGCCGCCGTCGTTTCTGTCTTCGGCCCGGATGACTAAACCTGAGTATTCGATCAGCTAATGATTGACTGGACGGCGAAAAATCGGGTATCCCTAGCGCCACAATGACCACCGACAATTCCATTCCCCCCGCTACCGGCGACCACGAGCTGCGCGAGGCATTCCAGTTGTTTAGCGCGACCTCGGAGCGGCTGACCGAAGCCTATGAGGAATTGCAGGGCCAGGTGGCGCGCTTGTCGGCCGAGCTGGCGGCGGCCAACGGCGAGCTGGCCCGGCGCGAGCGGCTGTCGATTCTGGGCGAGGTGGCGGCCAAGCTGGCGCACCAGTTACGCACCCCGTTGGCCACTGCTTTGCTCTATGTTGGCCATTTGGCGCGGCCCAATTTGAACGAGACCGACCGGCTGCGTTTCGCCGATAGAACCCTGGCCCGGCTGCATTATCTGGAGCGCTTGATTCAGGATTTATTAACCTTTGTTAAAGGCCAGCAGGGCCGGCGGAATCGCTTTTCGGCACATGACTTGAGTGACGAGGTCTGGCAGGCCATCGAGCCGCAGGCCGCCGTGCATGAAGTCCGCCTGGAACTGAACAAGGTCGGGCCGGATGCCATCCTGTTGGGCGATCGACAGGCGCTTCAGGGCGCGCTCATCAATTTGCTGGAGAATGCCGTGCAGGCCAGCCACGCGGGCGGGCGGGTGGCCTTCAGCGTGACCGCTGGCGGCGCTTTTGTCGCCTTCAAGGTAACGGACGAGGGGGCGGGCATTACCGAGGCTGATCGGCAACGGTTGTTCGAGCCGTTCTTTACCACGCGCGGCGAGGGCAGCGGGCTTGGTCTGGCCATCGTCAAGCAGACCGCCGATGCCCATCGCGGTTGGGTCGAGGTCCAGACGGCACCGGGCCAAGGCAGCACGTTCACGTTGTACATACCCACGCCGGGCGCTGGAAACGGGGGGGCGAATGATTGATCGGCGGCCGAAGATACTGGTGGTGGAGGACGACGCGGCGCTACGCGAGGCCTTGACCGATACCCTGGAGCTGGCCGGTCATCGGGTGGTCGCCGCGCCGGACGGCGAAACGGCCCTGGTCATCCTGGGTCGGGAGACGGTGGACCTGGTGCTGTCCGACGTCCAGATGCCAGGCATCGACGGTCACGAACTACTACGCCGGAGCAAGATCGTCAAGCCCGGCATCCCGTTCGTCCTGATGACGGCTTATGGCCAGATCGAGCGCGCGGTGGCAGCGATGCGGGGCGGGGCGGCGGACTATCTGGCCAAGCCGTTCGAGCCGGACCGGCTGCTGGCTGCGGTGGCGCGCTATTTGCCGGCGTCGGGCGAGGCTGACGACCTGGATATGATCGCCGAGGGCCCGGCCATGCGGGCGGTGCTGGAGATGGCCGCGCGGGTCGCAGTCACCGACGCTACCGTGCTGTTGACTGGTGAATCGGGTGTCGGCAAGGAAGTGGTGGCGCGCTATCTGCACCGTCATTCGCCGCGCCGGGACGGGCCGTTCGTGGCGGTGAACTGCGCCGCGATCCCGGAGACCCTGGTGGAGTCGACCCTGTTCGGCCATGAAAAGGGCGCCTTCACCGGCGCGGCCGGCCCCCATGCTGGCAAGTTCGAGCAGGCCCAGGGCGGTACGCTGCTGCTCGATGAAGTCTCCGAGATTCCCCTTAATATTCAGGCCAAGCTGCTACGAATCTTGCAGGAAAAGGTGGTGGAACGCCTGGGTGGTCGAGCCACGATTCCGCTTGATGTGCGCGTGCTGGCAGCCAGCAATCGCGATTTGACCGCCTGGGTGCGCGAAGGCCGCTTCCGCGAAGACCTGTACTATCGGCTGAATGTATTTCCTTTAAATGTACCTCCGTTGCGGCAAAGGGGGGCCGATATACTGCCCTTGGCGCGGCATTTTCTGAAGGCCCATGCTGGACTGGTCGGGCGCGATGGCTTTGTCCTGTCCCACTCGGCGAAGGCTCAATTGACGGCCTATGAGTGGCCCGGCAATGTTCGCGAATTAAGCAATGTCATGCAGCGTGCCATGATCCTTGCGGCGAGCAGCCGAATCGAGCCGGAAAATTTGTTCTTGCCCGGTACTCAGGCGACTAGGCAAGCGCCTCCCGAAACACCCGTTGCTGCCCCCCATCCGGCTCAGATTCGGGACGTGGAGCGGGCCATGATCCTGGCCACGCTGGAGCGATTGAACGGTTCTCGTAAAGAGACCGCTAAGGAGCTGGGTATCAGCGAGCGCACCCTGCGTTATAAGCTGCAAAGATATCGAGAAGAAGGTGGGTCGGAGGACGAATGCAGCCTATAATGCCGATAGCTGTAATGGAATGAAGTCGGAGAGCGAACCATGGTAAACGCAGGCATGGAACAGATGGTGAGTCAGTTGCGCGCGGTTGCGGCGCAGGCATCGGGTTCGTCCGCGTCCATCTCGGACGCCGCCCCGCATGATTTCGCCGCCCTGCTGCAATCGGCCGTCAATGAGGTCAACAGCAGTCAGCAGGACGCCAAGCGTTTGACCCAGCAATTCGAGCAGGGCGACTCAGCCGCCAATCTTCAGGATGTGGTGGTTTCGCTGCAAAAGGCCAGTCTTTCTTTCCAGACCATGGTTCAGGCGCGCAACAAGCTGGTTTCCGCCTATCAGGAAATCATGAACATGCAGGTCTGATGCGCGGTTAACCAGACGGCATACGGATGGCCACACCTGCCCAGCAGTCCCTCGGTAGTCCAATACAACGATTCAACGCCCTGCCCAACGCACGCAAGTTGGGGGTCATGATCGCCTTGGCAGCGATCATCGCCCTGATCGTCGGCGCGGTGATGTGGAGCCGGACGCCAGATTATCGAGTGTTGTTCTCCAACCTGTCCGAGCGCGATGCCGGTAGCGTGGTAGTCACCTTGCAGCAGATGAATGTGAGTTACAAGACCGAAGCCGGCGGGACCATCATGGTACCGTCCGATCAGGTCTACGACCTGCGCTTCAAGCTGGCCTCTCAGGGCTTGCCGAAGGGCGATACGGTCGGTTTCGAGTTGATGGATTCGGCCAAGCTTGGGATGACCCAGTTTCAGGAGCAGGTCGCTTACCAGCGGGCACTGGAAGGCGAGCTCGCCCGCACCATCCAGGCCCTGGATACGATTGCCTCAGCCAGGGTCCACTTGGCGATTCCCAAGCCGTCGGTCTTCATCCGCGATCAACAAAAGCCTTCGGCCTCGGTTATGGTCAACTTGTATTCCGGCCGATCCCTGGATGCGGCTCAGGTGAGTGCCATTGTCCATCTGGTCGCCAGCAGCGTGCCGGAGCTGGATGCCAGAAACATCACCGTGATCGATCAGGCCGGCAATCTGCTTACCTCGAAGGGTGACGCCAGTTCCCAGCAAGGGCTCAGTTCCAACCAGTTGGAGTATCTGCGTGATGTAGAAGGCTACTACGCCAAGCGGGTCGAGGCCATCATCTCGCCCATCGTCGGCGCCGGCAACGTCAAGGCCGAGGTCCGGGCCGATCTGGACTTCTCCGAGGACGAATCCACCAGCGAGTCCTATAAGCCGAATCCAACCACGGAGACCCAGGCAGTACGCAGCCAGCAGACCATGTCCGAGACCTCGGCCGGCGCCGGCAACACGGCCGGCGGTATACCTGGCGCACTCAGCAACCAGCCGCCCGGGCCGGCCAGTGCGCCGTTGAATACCCAGGCCGGGGCTGGCGCTAATGCCAGTCCGAATCCCGGCAGCAATAAGCGGGATAGCGTCACCAATTACGAGCTGGACAAGACCATCCGCCACGTTCGCGAATCGCTTGGCCGCGTCAAACGCCTTTCGGTGGCCGTGGTGGTCAATTACCGGGCCAGCAGCGAGCCGGATGCCAAGCCCACGCCGCTGGCGCCGCAGTTGCTCGATCAGGTGAACAATCTGGCCAAGGACGCAGTTGGCTTTAATCAGGCGCGGGGCGATACGGTCAATGTGGTCAATGCCGCCTTTACCGAGTCCAAGGTGGAAGAGGTGGCCATGCCGCTCTGGAAAGATCCGAGCAATATTGCCATGGCCAAGGGGTTGCTCAAGAATCTGCTGATCTTCGGCGTGGCTTTCTACCTTGTTTTTGGCGTGCTCAGGCCTTTATTGCGCGACTTGCTGCATCCATCAGCAGTCGCCGCCCCGGGTACATCGACGCGGGGTGATGGCTCGGATGCCGGCTTCGATGACTTGGCCGAAGGCATGGCGCCGAATGAACAACATGCGGCGGACAGCTACCAGCACAACATCGGTTCGGTGCGCGACTTCGCCACGCAGAATCCCAAGATCGTGGCCGAAGTGGTCAAGGAATGGATGGCCAAGGAATGAGCGACGAGGGCGTCCATAATAGTGCGGTCCTGATGTTGGCCATAGGCCACGATGAGGCCGCAGAGGTGTTCAAATACCTCGGTCCCAAGGAGGTTCAGCGCTTGGGCGTAGCCATGGCCGGCATTAGTAACACCAATCGGGACCAGATCGAGGCGGTACTGAAGGATTTTCGCAAAGCGACCGAGGGCCGGGTATCCCTGGGTGACAGCGACGAATACATACGCACAGTACTTACCAAGGCCTTGGGCGACGACAAGGCGGCACATCTCTTGGACCGCATCCTGCAGGGTAAGGACAACGCCGGCATCGAGAGCCTGAAGTGGATGGATGCCGGTTCAGTGGCCGAAATGATCCGCAATGAGCACCCCCAGATCATCGCTGCCATCATGGCCCATCTGGATGCGGATCAGGCCAGTGCGGCGCTCAACCAGTTGCCGGAACGGTTGCGCAACGATGTGATGTTGCGTATCGCCACGCTGGAGAGTGTGCAGCCCATGGCCTTGCGGGAGTTGAACGAGGTGCTCACTCAATTGCTCTCCGGTGGCGAGCGGAGCAACAAGGCGGCGTTGGGCGGGGTGAAGGTCACCGCCGACATACTCAATTACATGGGCGGGGCGATCGAGGCCTCGGTACTGGCCGGCATCCGTGAGAACGACCCTGAACTGGCCCAGAAGATTCAGGACCAGATGTTCACTTTCGACAACGTGCTCGACATAGACGATCGGTCCGTGCAGTTGCTGCTACGCGAAGTCCAGTCCGAGTCGCTGATCATCGCCCTCAAGGGTACTTCGGAGGAACTCAAGGAAAAGATATTCAAGAACATGTCCAGCCGGGCGGCGGAGTCGCTCAAGGAGGACCTGGAAGCCAAAGGCCCGGTTCGGCTATCAGAAGTCGAAGCTGAGCAGAAGGAAATACTCAAGGTCATCCGTCGCCTTGCCGACGAGGGCCAGATTATTCTGGGCGGTAAGGGTGGCGACGAGGGCATGATCGAGTGATCGATCGGCCAGACTGAACGACATGCCTGCCAACATTATTCCGAAAGAAGACCTCGCCGCCTATCAGCGTTGGCATCTGCAAGGCATTGAGGATACCAGCGGCGGCGCAGTGACGGGTGTGAGGCATGGGCGCGAACAGGACGCGGCAGTTGTCTTGCCAACTGCCGTGGAGCTTGAAAACAGCCATAGTCAGTCGCTCCAGGACGGCTTCAAGCATGGTCACGAAGAGGGTTATAAGGTCGGTTATGAAGCTGGCCTAAAGTCTGGCGAGGCCGATGCCCAGCGTTTGGCGGAATTAGCCGAGGCTCTAGATACCGAGTTATTGCGGCAGGACGAACTACTGTCCCGGGAATTGCTGGCCCTGGCCCTGGCCGTCGCTAAGCAGATGGTCCGTACTGCGCTCAAGGTCAAGGAGAATCTGGTACTCGACGTGCTGCGCGAGGCCATGAACAGCTTGCCTAGACTGACCGAACATTTGCGGATCATGGTGCATCCCGACGATTTGCAGGCAGTCAACTCGTTTCTGGCCTCCGATCATGGTCATCTTACAGCGTGGGCAGTAGCGGACGAGCGCCTGGAACGGGGCGGCTTCCGAATCGAAACCAGTCACAGCGAAGTCGATGGTGAACTGCCGGCCCGCTGGCAGGAAATCATTGATTGCCTGGGGGCTGACGAGGCATGGCTAGGTTGAAGCGGGCGCAGAAATTAACGGCGTATTTCCGGGATTGCCAGGAGGCAGTGAGCCAATCTAATGCCTGGAATGTGACTGGCAAATTGACCAAGGTGGCTGGTTTGGTAATGGAGGCCTCTGGCCTCAGGTTGCCGACTGGCGTGAATTGCCGGGTCTACATGCCTGGCGGCCAGCGGGTCGATGCCGAGGTTGTCGGCTTTCGTGACGACCGTTTGTACTTGATGCCGGCGACTGACGTCTATGGCCTGGCGCCGGGCGCGGTGGTGGAACCTTATCGCGCCTGCAATTTTGACCGGCCACGCATTGGCCGGAACTATCTGCGTAAACGTCGGGTGGAGGATCGTATCCGGCAGGTTCCGGTCGGCCCGGAATTACTCGGGCGGATCATCGACGGCGTGGGTCGGCCGCTGGATAGGTTAGGCGCATTGGACGCCTCGCGACGGGCGCCGCTCTACAGTCGGCCTTATAACCCGATGGAGCGTGAGCCTATCAAGGCCGTACTAGATGTCGGCGTGCGGGCGATCAACGCCCTGCTGACCGTTGGTCGAGGCCAGCGCATGGGCCTGTTCGCTGGTAGCGGTGTGGGTAAATCCATGTTGCTGGGCATGATGGCGCGCTATACCTCAGCCGATGTGGTGGTGGTCGGGCTGATCGGTGAGCGGGGCCGCGAGGTAAAGGAATTCATCGAGAACATATTAGGCAAGGAAGGTCTCAAGCGAGCCGCAGTGGTCGCCGCCCCGGCCGATTCGCCACCTTTGCTCAAGTTGCATGGCGCGGCCTATGCCACGGCTATTGCCGAGTATTTCCGGGATCAAGGCCAGCATGTGTTGTTAATCATGGATTCACTGACCCGTTATGCTCAGGCTCAGCGTGAAATCGCCCTGGCGGTAGGGGAACCACCCGCCACCAAGGGTTATCCGCCCTCGGTGTTCGCAAAACTGCCACAACTGGTGGAACGGGCTGGAAACGGCAAGGCTGGCAGCGGTTCGATCACGGCGTTCTATACCGTGCTGGTCGAAGGCGACGATCAGCAAGACCCGATCGCCGACGCGGCGCGGGCGATTCTCGACGGCCATATCGTGCTGTCTCGGCAACTGGCCGACCAGGGCCACTATCCGGCCATCGACATTGAACAGTCGATTTCCCGGGTCATTACCGAACTGCTCGACCGGGACGAGCTGAACCAGGTGCGCCGTTTCAAAGGGCTGTACTCACGCTATCAGCGTAGCCGCGACCTGATTACGATCGGCGCATACAGCAAGGGCAACGACACCCAACTGGACGAGGCTATCGCCCTTTATCAAGGTATGGAGACATTCCTGATGCAGGATTTCCTCGACCAGGAGGATTACTCAGCCAGCCGGGAAAAACTCGCTGATCTGTTCCAGTGATTGGGGCAAGGCATCCGCTCGCCGCCTGTTCGGCCCCGTTAGGAACTGAACAGGCGGGATCGGTTTACTGCTGCTCGTGCGCCTTCTTGGACAGCTTGTACCAAATGAACAAACCCATGCCAATCATAAAGACAAAGGTAAACAGACTGAGCAGGCCGATATTCGAGCCGAAAAGCTCCTTCATGACGACGTCCATCGCGTTCTCCTATAAAAAGCCCATCAGGGCAACATGGATGAATCGGAAATCGATTTAGCGACTAACCGTAAAGCGCCTGAGAAAGGGGCTTGCCAGCGGCCGGTCAGGCGCCATGTGCGATCTTCGGGTTCGAGAATGAGTCTGCGTTCGCCAGCCGGTATGCTGGGAAGTGTTGCGCTGTATCCCCCCGTTTGACCAGGGAGAAGCAACAGCATGATGTCGGATATGGCGGACGAACTGGTCGGCGGTGCCAGCTTCAGCAGTAGATGATGCGGCATCTTGTTCAGTTTGCCTTTTAAATTGACGCTTAACGTGCCGTCAGCCACCGTCAAGTTGGCGGCCAAGGACAAGAAGTGCGCTCGTTTGTCCATGTCGTTAGCTTGGGTGACTTCGATATCCTTGCTGTCACGATCGCTGACCGCCGGATCGACGTTGGTGTAAGCGATCCAGACCGTGGTCAGCGCGCCGATCACCGCCACCATGGGCAGGGTGAAGACGAGCCAGGCCATTGGCTCTCGCCACCAGACCGTCTTCTTCTCGATGCTCGTATTCATTTCAGTAACCATTATTTGAGAAAACTCGATTTCACTTCACGTTTCAGCTTGTGATCGTCGGCCGCCTTAATCTCAAACTCCACCGGCTGAGTCGGATGCAAAACCGACATGCGCGGCGCCTCCAGGGTGACGTTGAGGTTTGCATTACCCAGGGCCGGGATATCGATCTGGTCGCCGCCGGTGACCTTTAAGCCGGCCAGCCCTTCAGCACGGATAGTGTAGTGATGGGGTTTGCCGTCCATATTAATGATCTGCAAGCGATAGGTATTCTCGATGCCGCCAGAAGGGGTTTCCATGGACAAGGTCAGCCGGTCGCGGATTACGTCGACGCGCAATGGCACGCGGTGCAAAAGCGTATAGACGAAGGCAGTAACGATGCCGGTCAGGACTACCACATAAAACAGGGTTCTGGGCCGGAACACATGCCTGAGCATGTTCTTGTCCTCATACTTGCCATCGATGATGTTTTGAGTCGAATAGCGAATGAGGCCTTTCGGGTAGGCCATTTTTTCCATTACCTGATCGCAGGCATCGATACAGGCGGCGCAACCGATGCACATGTATTGCAGACCGTTGCGGATGTCGATGCCGGTGGGGCAGACGTTGACGCAAATTTCGCAATTGATGCAGTCGCCAAGACCCTGAGCCTTGTAGTCGGCGTCCTTCTTACGGCTGCCGCGCGGCTCGCCGCGCCGATAGTCATAGGTGACAATGAGCGTGTCCTCATCGAACATGGCACTCTGGAAGCGGGCGTAGGGGCACATATACTTGCAGACCTGTTCCCGCATGAAGCCGGCGAACCCCCAGGTCGCAAAGGCGTAGAAGATTATCCAGAAGGTCTCCCATGGGCCCAACGTCCAGCCTTGCAGTTCGTGCCAGAGGGTTGTCGCTGGCGTGAAGTAGGCAACCAGGGTAAATCCAGTCCAGAGCGCCAGCAAAACCCAGGCGATATGTTTGCCGCCTCGGCGCACGATCTTCTCGCCGTTCCATGGCATGGCATTGAGTTTTTGTTGTTTCCTGTAGTCGCCCTCGAACCCGCGTTCCACCCACATGAAGAGTTCTGTATAGACCGTCTGCGGACAGGCGTAACCGCACCATAGGCGACCGGCAATGGCGGTAAACATGAACAGGCTGATGGCTGCGATAATCAGGATGGCGGCCAGCCAAACGAAATCCTGCGGCCAGAACACCCAGTCGAGCAGGTAAAACTTGCGGTTGACCATATCGAACAGCACCGCCTGGCGACCGTTCCAGTTCAGCCAGGGCAGCCCGTAATACAGTATCTGGGTGAGCAGAACCAAGGTGACGCGCCAGTTGTTGAAGATACCGTGTACGGCACGCGGATAAATATTCTGGCGTATTTCATACAGAGATGTTTGTTCGGGCACGGTATTCATGGCCTGTGTAGGCGGTGACTTTGTCAACTTGATGACTCCTGCTTAGTACCGTGTAGCCCTGGCTGTTCAGCCCAGACAGCCGGTAACTACCTGTGTGATGTGGTTGCTTTGCGGCGCCCGCAAGCAAAGGGACCGACTCGATCGCCTTGCTTGCGGGGCCGACCGTAAGGCCAGCCCCGTAGTAGCTTAGTTCGCAGGCGCTGCCTCGGCGGCAGGCGCAGCCGCAGCGTCCGCCGGCGCGGCAGGTTGCTGACCGCCGCCCAAGCCCCAGACATAGGCCGTCAGCAACTGGATCTTGGCGTCGCCCAACATGTCCTGGAAGGCCGGCATACCGCCCTTGCGACCCTTGACGATGGTCTCGACGATGGCGGCTTCGCTGCCGCCATATTGCCAGGCATCGTCGGTCAGGTTCGGGAAGCCGGCCGCAACGTTGCCCTTGCCATCGGCGCCGTGACAGCCGGCGCAGGCCGCGAACTTGGCCTGACCCGCCGCAGCCAGGGCGGTGTCATGCGGCTTGCCGCCCAGGGACAGAACATAGTTGGCGACCTCCTTGGCGCTCTGCGCGTCGCCCGGCAGATTGGCCGGCATTTCAGCGGTGTGGCCAGCGACTAGCGTTGCCCTGATCGAGGCGGGATCGCCGCCGAATAGCCATTTATTGTCGGACAGGTTGGGGAAGTTCCTGCCATCGCCCTGGGCGTTGGAGCCGTGACACTGCGAGCAGTAGGTCAGGAATAGGTGATTGCCCATCTCCTTGGCAGTCGGATCGACGGCCACCTTCATGACGTCCTGGTGCATGAAGGGTTCCATGACTCGATTGAAGTCGGCGTCGACACGGGTTTTTTCCTCACTGTATTGCCCCGCCGAGGTCCAGTTGAGCACGCCGGCGTATTTGCCCAGACCGGGGTACAGGACCAGGTAACCGATGGCGAAAACAATCAGGAACCAGAACAGGTACAACCACCAGCGGGGTAGCGGGTTGGCCAGTTCCTGCAAGTCGCCATCCCAAACGTGGTCCATCATAGCGGCCTTCTCGCCGGGCGCCAGTTTCTTGTCGCTTTGACTCTTCAAGAACCAGATCACACCCAGAATCGAGATCACCGTGATGGCGATGATGTAGTAATTCCAGACGTCACTGACAAAGTCAGGTACTGCATAGCCTTCAATCATTGCGTTCTCCTAACGATAGGCTCAGAGATGCCGGCTATCCGCGCCGGTGTCGTCTTCCTCGAAGGGAATATTGGCTGCCTCTTCATATTTCTTGCGGTTGTCCTTGTGGTATGCCCACCAGACGATGGCAATGAATAATAGAAAGAACAGCACGGTGACACTGGCGCCGATCAGGCCGGAATCCATAATCGTTTTGCCTTGGTTATATCAGTAGTCTTTGGGGGGGTGAATACCAAGCACCTGAAGGTAGGCAATCATGGCATCCATCTCGGTCTTGCCCTCAAGCTCCTTGGTGGCATTGGCGATTTCATCCTCCGTATAGCCCGTGCCGACGATGTTGAGCGTCCGCATCTTGGCCTGGATGTCGGCGGCGTCAGCCGGGGCATCGGCCAGCCAGTGATAGGACGGCATGTTCGACTCAGGTACCACATCGCGCGGATTCATCAGGTGGACATAGTGCCACTGGTCGGAGTAACGGCCGCCGACCCGAGCCAGGTCCGGGCCGGTACGCTTGGAACCCCACTGGAACGGACGGTCGTAAACCGACTCACCCGCCACCGAGAAGTGGCCATAGCGTTCGGTCTCGGCACGGAACGGACGGATCATCTGGGAATGACAGACATAGCAGCCCTCCCGGACGTAGACGTCCCGGCCAGTCAGTTGCAGGGCGGTATAGGGCTTGAGGTCCGGCACCGGCTGCGTGGTGGATTTCTGAAAGAACAAAGGAACGATTTGCACCAGACCGCCGACGCTGACCAATATGAAGGTCAGGACGATGAGCAGCCCGATGTTTTTCTCAATAGTCTTATGTGAAAACATGGTTCGTCTCCTCTGTCGGGTCAGGCGTGAACGGCCTGGGGAATGGCGGCGTCGTTGACGACCCTACCTATGCTGACGGTCTTCCAAACGTTGTAGGCCATTAGCAGCATACCCAGCAGGAACATGATGCCGCCGACCAGACGGATGGTGTAGAAGGGATACATGGCGTTCACAGTCTGGGCAAAGCTGTAGGTCAGCGTGCCGTCGGCATTGGTGGCGCGCCACATCAGACCTTGAGCCACGCCGGCGACCCACATGGCGGCGATATAGAGAACAACGCCGATGGTCGACCACCAGAAGTGCACGTTGATCAGGCGGGTGCTGTACATCTCCTCGCGGCCGAACATGCGGGGTATGAGGTAGTACATCGAGCCGATGGTGACCATGGCGACCCAGCCCATGGCGCCTGAGTGTACGTGCGCGATACCCCATTCGGAATAGTGAGACAGGGCGTTCACGGTCTTCACCGACATCATCGGGCCTTCGAAGGTCGACATGCCATAGAAGGACAGCGAGGTGATGAGGAACTTGAGGATCGGATCGGTCCTAAGCTTATGCCAGGCGCCGGACAGGGTCATGATGCCATTCATCATGCCGCCCCAGCTAGGCGCCAGCAGCATCAGCGAGAATGCCATACCCAAACCCTGGGCCCAGTCGGGCAGGGCGGTGTTGAGCAGATGGTGCGGGCCGGCCCACATGTAGATAAAGTTCAGCGACCAGAAGTGGACGATGGACAGCCGGTAAGAAAAGATCGGTCGGCCGGCCTGCTTGGGCACGAAGTAATACATCATCCCCAGGAAGGACACGGTCAGGAAGAAGCCCACCGCGTTGTGACCATACCACCATTGCACCATGGCGTCCTGCACGCCGGCATAGGCGGAATACGACTTGAACATGCCGACCAGCGAGGTGCTGCCGCCCAACATCCAAGGCAGCTCGATGTTGTTCACCACATGCAGCAGGGTGATGGCGATGATGTAGGCGCCAAAGAACCAGTTCGCCACATAAATGTGCGGGGTCTTGCGTTTGACGATGGTGCCGAAGTAGAGAATCGCGTAGGCGATCCAGACCACGGCGATCAAGAGGTCGATCGGCCACTCCAGTTCGGCATATTCCTTGCCGCTGGTAACGCCGAAGACGAAGCTGACCGCTGCGCACAGAATGATGAGTTGCCAGCCCCAGAATACGAAGGCGGCCAGACCGTCGGATAACAGACGAACGTGGCAGGTGCGCTGCACGATATACAGCGATGCGGCGAACAGCCCACTACCGCCAAAGGCGAAGATGACTGCGTTAGTATGCAGTGGCCGTAACCGGCCATACGACAGCCAGGGTAATTGCATCGTGATGTCAGGCCAGATGAGTTGAGAGGCGATGATTACGCCAACCAACATACCGACGATGCCCCAGACGACTGTCATGATGGCAAATTGTCGGACGACCTTGTAGTTATATGTCGCTTCCATATGGGTCTCCTTCGCAGGTGAGTGAGTTGCTCTTTACTTTGTGTGCCTAAAATTGACGTGCGTCAAAAATAGACTTCGGCATCCTAATAAACCTCATGGATTGATGTCAATCAAAAAATGCGGCAATTCGTCATCTTGACAAATTGGTCTAATTTGCTTCTTTTTTTTGTTCATCATCTGATTTCTCAGGATTCGAAACCGGCGAATCATCGTCCATCAGGATGCGATAGGCCGGGCCCTCCATGTCCTCGAACTGTCCATTGCGGACGGCCCAGAGCAGAATCAGGGCGATGAATGCGACCAGAACCAGGCTGATCGGGATAAGCAGATAAAGTATGTCCATGACGGGCAGTTTAGCGCAGTCGCCCTGCGTTCGGTTTCTGGCTGGGACGGGAAATGCGTAAGGCGTTGAGTACCACGAGCAGGGAAGAGAGCGACATCCCGATGCCGGCCATCCAGGGGGTGACATAGCCCAGCGCGGCAGCGGGTATCGCGGCGACGTTGTACAAAACCGCCCAGGCCAGATTTTGCTGAATGATGCCCTGGGTCTTGCGGGCGATGGCCACGCCGTCGGCCAGGCGGGAGAGTTCGCTGGACAGCAAGACCATGTCGGCGGCGGCCTGGGCCGCTTCGGCGCCCTGGTCGATGGCGATGGAGACCTGAGCCTGAGCCAGCACCGGGGCGTCGTTGACGCCGTCGCCGGTCATGGCGACGATAGCCCCGGTTTGCTGCAATGCCTTGACGGCGTCGAGCTTGTTTTCCGGCAACATGCCGCCCCGCGCATCGTCAATACCCAGCCGGCCGGCCAGGGCCAGCGCATTGACGCTACGGTCGCCGGAGAACAGGTGCAGGCGCACGCCCATGGCCTTCAGGCTATCGACCAGCTCGGCGGACTGGGCGCGTAACTCGTCGCCCAAGCCAAACCAGGCGATGACACCGGCCTGGTCGGCCAGGCCGACCAGGGTCAGATCGGCCGGTAACGGCGGCGGCTCGGCAACTATGAAGGCGGGTGAGCCAAGCCGGTAGGGATGGCCGTCAATGACGCCCTCGATGCCCTGACCGGCCAAGTAGCGGAGCTGGCTGGCGCTGTGGCCGGGGTGTTCGGCCGCCGCCCGGATGGCCACGGCCACCGGGTGGGTGGCGCCCTGCTCCAGGCTAGCGGCCAGGGCCAGGGCGGTTTCCCGGTCGCCGCGCACGATGTGCGTTGTGATTAGTCTGAATTCGCCGGTGGTCAGCGTACCGGTCTTGTCGAACACGAAATCGGTGGCGCGGGCCAGCGTCTCAAGGGCATGGCCGCGCGTGGCGAGCAGACCCATGCGGGTCAGCCGACCCATGGCGGCGGTCAGCGCAACTGGTGTTGCGAGGCCCAGTGCGCACGGGCAGGACACCACCAGGACCGAGACGGTGATCCATAAGGCCCGCTCGGGCGCCACAAAAAACCAATAGACGGCGACGCTAGTAGCGATGACCAGCAGACCCAGCACGAACCAGCCAGCGACCCGGTCGGCGGCCAGCGCCAGCCTGGGTTTCTCGGCCAGCGCCCGGTCCAGCAGGCGAACGATGCCGGACAGCACCGTATCGGCGCCAATCTTCTCGACCATTACCACCAGTGGGCTGGACAGGTTGATGGCGCCGCCGATGATCGGGCTGCCGTGGCGTTTGCGCACCGGGTGCGATTCGCCGGTGAGCAGCGATTCGTCGACGCTGGATTCGCCTTCC